>CAYTWV010000114.1:0-5872 GCA_964442235.1 uncultured Myxococcales bacterium
GTATCACTCGATTCTGGAAATCGAACGCACTCAAGCCCACGTGAAAGCGGGCCTGGCCGGCGACCGACTTTGCCGGGGGTTGCAACAGATCATCGACAACAAAAACCTGCCCTACGTTGTATTCAATCATGGCTCCATATGCCATCTTGAGACTTCGGCAGCAATGTTTGTGGATGTAATGAATCACGAAGCAATTGAAGACGGAAGCAGGCGGAAACATGTAATGGAGGAGATGGGGGCAGCATTTATGTCCGCAGGCATTGTTTCGCTGGCAGGAAGCCGACTGTATACAAGTATGGCTGACACCGACGAGGTCATCGACCAGGCTCTGGCCTCCTTCGACGAGATTTTTTCCGACGTAGATAAGTAATATAGAAACGGAAAGACAGGAGAATACAATGGATCAAGCACTGAAAGCAAAAATGGTCAAGAAGTTGGAGAATGGCGAATTCGAGGTCGACGATATCCCCGAATACTTGACCCTGTTCGCCTCGCTGGGCAACGAAAACGAAGACGTCAGCGACGAAGTGGACGGCTGGAACAAAACCGTGGTGCTCTCGTTGACCGAAGGTCCCGAGTTCTTCATTCGCATCGCCGGCGGCAAGTTCGAGTCCGGTGCGGGCAGACCCGCCGACACGACCCTGGTCCTGAAAGCCAAATCCCAAGTCGTCGCCAATATCCTGTGTGGTGACCAGGATCCCACCGCTGCGTACATGACCGGCGCCCTCAAAATTGAGGGGGGTGTGCCGGATGCCGTCCGCATGCGTGGCCTGATTGCGTTGGTGCGTGAGGAGTTGATCGGTTAGACCAGACCCGAATCTCGCCCGACCCGCTGGAAGGCGGGGGCAAGGGCTGGGGTCGGTTCAGGGTATCGGACCCGCCGTTTTGGAGGTCGTTTTGAAGCAGGCGGTTTATGTCATTGCGTGCGACGTCGGCACAACCGGGTGCAAAACCCGCCTGTTACGCCTGGGTGACGGCATCACCATTGTCGGTTCCCAGTACGCAAACTATCCGCTTCTGACAACCCCGGACGGAGGCGTAGAGCAACGCCCCGAAGATTGGTATCGGGCCGTCTGTGAATCCATCCAGGGTCTGGGCGCCCAAGTGCCCGACGCCTTTGCTCAGGTCTCCGGCATCTCGTTTTGCTGCCAGATGCAAGGCTCCATCCACGTGGACAAACAGGGCAACGCCCTTCGTAACGCCATGATTTACATGGATGGGCGCTCTCGGGAGCAGTTGAAGCGGGGCCTGCAAACAGGATTGATTCGCATTCAGGGGCTGAATCTGCACAAGACCCTGCGTTCTCTGCGGGTAGCCGGGGGTGTTTCGACCTCGGCAAAAGACCCCGTCTGGAAATACCATTGGGTCCGTGATAACGAGCCGCACCTGTTCGAAAAGACTTACAAATGGCTGGACGTTAAGGATTACCTGCTGATGCAGTTGACGGGCAACGTGGCCATGACCCGGGACTCGGCCAACGCCACGTTCCTGTTTGATACTCGCCCCAAAAATCTGCGATGGGATCCGGGCCTGTGCCGCACCTTCGACATCGATATGGCGCACCTGCCCCCAGTGGTCACCGCTTCGGACGTGGTGGGAACCCTTACCGCCCAGGCGGCCAAAGCGACGGGACTTCCCCGGTCGACTCGGGTGTTTGGTGGCGGCGGCGACGCCTCGCTGATCCCCTTGGGGGCCGGTTGTGTAGGCCTGCACGACACCCACGTCTATTCGGGCACTTCGGGTTGGGTCATCAGTAACGTGGACCGCCGAATTGTGGACCCCATCCGATTTGTTGCCTCCATTCTTGGGGCACAGCCCGGCCGCTACAACCTGATCGCAGAACAGGAAGTCTCGGGCTATTGCCTGGATTGGGTGAAGGACCAACTTCTGGGTTGTCCCATGGTTCCCGGCAAACCTGCAGAGCCCCGCTTCAGCTTCGAACAACTGGAGCAGGGTATTGCGTCCGTGAAACCGGGCTGCGATGGGCTGATCTTTGCGCCCTGGCTTCACGGCCTGCGAGCCCCCAGCGAGAACCCTCTGGCCCGAGGCATTTTCTTTAATCTTGGCTTGCGCACCTCGGGTGCCCATCTGGCCCGTGCCGTCGTGGAAGGCATCGCATTCCAGACCCGCTGGATGATTGAAGCCGTGGAACACCACATCCCGGCTCAGAAGGTTCTTCGATTTGTGGGCGGTGGGGCCCGATTGCCCTCTTTCGGGCAGATTCTGGCCAACGTCACCCAACGCGCCGTTCACATGCCGGAACACCCCCAAGATGCAGGCGTGCTGGGGGTCGGAGTGGTGTGCAGCGTGGGACTTGGCCTGTTGGGGAGTTTCCAAGAAGCAAAAGAGTGGGTTCCTACAAGCCAGGTGGTTGAACCACTTAGCAATCTGGCCACCCTCTACGACCAGTCATACGGGGTCTTTAAGACCTTGTTACCCAAGAACAGAAAGGCCTTTGCCTCGCTGAATGCCACGGAGACCCAGGCATGAGCCCCACCTTGACAGCCACACCTCGCCGCAAACCCGTCCGCAAGACGCATCAGCGCATTCTGGACGCCGCCATCCGAGTTTTCTCGGACCGAGGCTACCACGACGCCACCATGGACGAGATTGCCAACACCGCCGGTGTGGCCAAAGGAACCCTCTATTACAATTTCCCCTCCAAGACAGGGCTGTTCGTGGCGCTGGTCTCCGAGGGCATGGACGGCTTCTTGAACACGTTGAACCAGGAGGCGGTCTCGGAACTCCATTTCCACGACCACTTCCGGAGGCTGATTCGGGTTCATCTGGATGTCCTGATCGAACACATCGAGTTGCTGACCATCGCCCTCAATCCCACGGTATATGGCTTTGACGCCTCGACCGTTGCGGTGGTCCAAGAGGCCTGGACGCGATACCTGGAGTTCCTGGCGCAACAACTTCGCAAGGGACAAGAGCAAGGCTACATCCGTGCTGGCGAGCCCATGTTGATGGCGCACGAGGTGTTGGGAGTCTTGGGCGGCGTCCTTCGATACTACGTTTCCATGGCTTCCGGCGACATGGAAGGCAGCAATCGTCCCTTCCGCCTGGAATGGCTTTCCGAAGAGATCCTCCGGCTGTTCAGCCAGGGGCTTGTGTCCGAGAGCGGTCGTGCGGGTTTTTTGGCGGCACAGGTGCCGACCACCAAACAATAAACGCTGAGTGGGGAGGTTTTGGTATGCGCAGGGTTCAAAGGGGTACGTTCTGGATGGGGGCGCTGGCGTTCTTGGTTGCCGCGAATTTTGCGGCCTGCGGCACAGAGGACAAGAACTCTGAAACAGAGGACACGGCCGTTCAGCCGGACATCCCTGCCGGGGATACCCTCGAAGTCGGGCAACAGGACATCGAGGCCGACGAAGTCACCCCCGACGTCTGTGCCGCCAACACCCAATTCGAGGTGGGCATGGGTGTTTCCGACATCACCGGCCCCGCTGCCGACGCTGGACTGATGGGCTATGTGGTGCCGGCCCAGAAATCCGCTGGCCTCTACATGCGCCAGTGGGCCAAAGCCCTGGTCGTCACCAGCCCCTGCAATGGCAAACGCATCCTGCTGGTGGTCTTGGACACCCAAGCCATCTTCCAGGACATTCACCAGGAAGTTCTGCGTGAACTGGCCAAGAAGTACGGTGACCTCTATACCGAAGAGAACGTCATCCTGACTGCCACACACAGCCACAGTGTGCCCGGCGGAGCCAGCCGCTCGGAGCTTTTCACCTCTCCGCCTGTAAACGGCTTCTACAAAGAAGCACTGGACGGCATCGTAATGGGTACCATGAAGGCCGTCGATCAGGCGCACACCACCTTGCAGCCTGGCACCATCAAGTTGGCCACGGGAACCTTGGCCGGCGCTTCGGTCAACCGCGCCCCCGACTCCTTCGAATTGAACCCTGCGGAGCTTAAGGCCAAATTCCCCAACAAGGTGGACGAAACCAACACCGTCTTGAGAGTGGAAACGGCCTCGGGCAAGGTACTTGGAATGGTGGACTTCTTTGGTGTTCACACCACCTCCATCGGCGCCAAGAACCTGCTGGTCGGCCCCGATAACAAGGGCTTGGCGGCCTGGTGGATGCAACGCGAAATGGCTTCCCAAACTGGGGACGACACCCCCTTCATTGCTGCCTTCTCCAACACCAACGCCGGGGACATCAGCCCCAATGTCGACGGCTTCAGCTTCGAAATGAAAGACGGTATCAAAGACTACAAAGACATGATCAAATCGGCCAAGGCCCAGTACGAAGCGGCCAAAGCCCTGTTTGAATCGGCTTCCGACCCCATCGTCGGCGGCGTCGACTACCGTATGAAGTATGTAAAATTTGATGACTATCAAGTCTCCAAAGAGTTCACGACAGACTCAAAAGCACACTCAACCTGCCCTCCGGGCGCCGGCTATTCCATGCTGGCCGGTGGCACCAATGACTGGCCCGTGCTGGAAGACGCTCGTTACGTCACCTGCGAAGTCAAAGAAGGCGTGGGCTGCACCGAGTGCCAGGGAGAAAAACCGGTCCTTATCGGCATGACCGAAGTGAATCCGCCCAAGGTGCCCTTGACCGTCCCGTTCACCGTTTTTCGCATCGGTCAGTTGGCGCTGGTCGCCCTTCCCTTCGAAGTCACCACCGTGGCCGGATATCGCATCCGCACCGCCCTGCTTGAGACCCTGGCTGATCAAGGCGTCTCCCACACCCTGACGCTGGGATACAGCAATGGCTACAACAGCTATATGGTCACCCGTGAAGAATATGCATTGCAGAACTACGAAGGCGGCTTCACTCTGTATGGTCCGTGGTCAAATATTGCAGCAGTGCAAATTGCCACGCAACTTGCCAAGGCCATGAAAGAGGGCCTGACCGTCGAAATCGGCGAACCTCCCCGTGACCTGGCCGTCGACGTCCCGGCCAAGGGCCACTGGAACGACTTCGACGAAGTCCCCGACGGCACCAACTTTGGCGATATTGCCGTGGATGTGACTGGCGACGTCTATGTCGGAGACGTGGTTAACGCCACCTTCTGGGCCGCACACCTCTCCAATGATTTCCTGCTTGGAAAATCCTTCTTGACCATCGAACGCAAAGCGGGCGATGAATGGAAAGTCGAGGCGACAGACGACAATCCCCAGACCAAGCTCTATTGGGGGCGAGTGGACTGCAAACCCAGCACCCACTGCTCTCAGTCCAGAGTGGAATGGACGATTCCCGAGGGCACCACCCCCGGTACCTATCGCATCGGCTACGAAGGCGTCTGGAAAAAACCCGATGGCACCCTGGTGCCCTTCTCGGGCTACTCCAGCGAGTTCCTGGTGAGTTCCGTCGGCTAAAACGTTGCGCTGCCTGTTTCCGGTAGGTGAACCATGAGACTCAGTCGTTACTGGTTCGTGAAAGTGGGTCTTCTGCTGATGGTGCCCGCCTGCATGCCCGATGTGGGCCAGGACCCCGTGCCCGCTGCCATGGAGTTCGACCCTACGTCGACGCCATCCAGAATTCCGACTCCGATCTCGTTGGTCATCAACCCGGAGACGGGCCTGATCGACTTCTCGCTGGGCGGAATCGACGTGCCCGAAGTGTGCGACGGCGCCACGATGCCCGTGGCCAATTGTGAGTTTATGACCTACCTGGAGTCGCTGGACGGCTACCCCACCGTGCTTGCGGCCATGGCCCCAGCTACAGACCCCCTGGATTTGGACAGCATCAAGATCCCCCAGAATCTGGTGGTCCTGGATGCAACCCATTCCCGAAAACTGGACGCTGCCGAATTGAAGCTTGCGTTTGATTCGGCCACAAGCCAACTGGTGATCGATTCGCCTACCGGCTGGGAGCCCGGAGTGAACTACGTTTTCGGCATTCGAGGCGGCCTCGCGGGC
>CAYTWV010000114.1:5887-10813 GCA_964442235.1 uncultured Myxococcales bacterium
TTCCTGCTGAAAAAAGAAGAATCCCTGATGTGTGATGCCGCTACCCCCGAGGCCATCGACACCAAGTGCCCCTATTACGGGCTGCTATTAGAGATGGGCCTCTCCGACGCCGACATCCGCGGCGCCCTGGTTGCACTGGAGCAAATTCGCTCTGGCCTGGCCGAATCCGGACTTTGGCAGTTGCTTGCGGAACTGGGCGGAATCCCCAAAGACGAAGCGGCCGTGGCCTGGTCTTTCCCGACCCACAGCGCATCGGTCCTTCAGTTGGACCCCAGCAAACCCATCCTTCCCAAAGTGGTCTCCCCAAAAGAGATTCGCATTGGGTTCAAAGGTACACTTGACCCGGCAACCGCCACCCTTTGGAAGATGGGCAAGGCCGGCAACGTCTTCCTGCTGGACCTTACCGCACTGGATGCCGGCGACCTGGTCGCAGGCATCCCCGCCGGAACCATCGAGGTCGACAATCAGGAACTGGTGCTGAAACTGGAAGCCGACTTCCCGGAAGGCCACACCATGGGCCTGCTGGCGACCACGGGCTTGACCAACTCCGGCGGCAAACCCTTCGTCCCCTCACCAGTGACCGTGCTGCTTAAGGCCTCGGGGCCGCTGGTGGATGACAAGGACCAAAGTCTGGTCAGTGACGTGGCAGACGCCGACGCTGCCGACCTTGAAGCTGGCCGAGGCGACCTGGCACTCTTGTTGGATGACCCCCTCTTCGCAGGCATGACCAAACTGACCAGGACAGACCTGGTTTATGTCTATGCCTTCGACTTCCCAAACCCATAAGGAGGTCCCCATGAGACGCACCCTTTTTGGACGGACCCCGCTTCTGGTTGCACTGCTGGTTTTGGGCTTGGTTTCCTCGGCTCAGGCAGGCGGTTTCCTGGTTTATGAACCCTTCAACGACAGCATGGCCCGGGGCGGTGCCACCGTCGCAAACAGCGACAAACCCACGGCCATCTGGTTCAATCCCGCCGGCCTCGCATTCCAGCCCGGCTTCGGCTTGACCTTGGGCGCCATCTACACCACGGCCAACAACTCGCTGGAACCCAAAGACGGAAGCCCCACCGTCGAGGCCGTCCCCGGGAACTATGTGCTGCCGCACCTGTTTGTGGCCGCTCAACCCGTGGAGTGGATGACCCTTGGCATCGGAACCTACTCGGTATACGGCCTGGGAACCGAATGGCCCCAGGACTGGTTCGGCCGCGAATTCGGCATCTACAGCGCCATGACCACCCTAAGCGTGAATCCCTCGGTGGCGTTGCGCCTGGACAAAACTCTTGGCGTGGGATTTGGCTTTGATGTCATTCGGGGCTCGGTGGAAACCCGCATGGGAATCCCGGAACCCGTGGGCGGCGAAGCCACCTTCGGCGGCGAGGGCTGGGGCTACGGCTTCAACGCCGGTATCGCCTGGCAGGCCATCCCCAATGTGTTTCACGTCGGGGCATCGTATCGCAGCCGAGTCTCCATGGACTTCACGGGACGCATCGACTACTCGCCACCGCCCGAATTCCAGCGAGACCTCATCGATCAGGATGGTAAAGGCGGACTGGTCATGCCCGACATCATCGCCGTGGGCATCTCCTATTGGCCCGTTCCCAGCCTGGAACTGGCCCTGGACGGCGTCATGGTCAACTGGAAAACCTACGACGTCACCAAAATCGAACTCAATGACAAGTCCCGTATGGACCAGGTACACAACTACCATGCAAGTTTTGTCGCCCGACTGGGCGTGGAATGGGACTCCCCCGTCGAGGGGCTCATCCTGCGTGGCGGTCTGATTTATGACCAGTCACCGGCCCCGTCGGACCGCCTGGAACCCACACTGCCCGACGCCAACCAGATCGACTTCACTTGCGGCATTGGCTACGACATGAAGTGGCTGGCCCTGGACCTGGCCTATCAACTCGCCTGGTTCCTGCCCTCGGAAGCCACCGGCGGCGAAGCAGGCCCCGAAGGCACCTACAAAACCCTGGCACACATGGTGGGACTGGGCGCCACCTTCCGTTACGAATATTGACGTGGCCGCCTCGACCGTCAGGAAGGGGCCTGGTGTTACTGGTCCGTACACGGAGTTCCCATGCGAAAACTCTGGTTTCTGGCTTTTTTGTTGCTGCAAAGTGCTCCATCCATTGCCTCAGCTCAGGATGAGCCCGTTTATAAGGGCCCGCACCTGGGCGAACGGGTTTTCCTGTCCAGCGATCTGATTGCCACTTACAATGCGTTGGGTGTCGCACTCTTTAACGTACTTATTGACCGTCATGTTTACGAAGTCGACCCCGACTATGGCATCGAGTGGGCCTACCTGCAGACCGGCGTCGGTTTGACCATTTGCCCGGCCTACACCCAGGCCTCTATGCACGTCGAATGGCAACCCGCTGCCTTTTTTCAGATTCGTGCCGACTACTCCCTGTTCGGCTACTTCGGCACGCAAGGCGGCCTGCGCGGTTTTGCCACCGGCGACGAACCCTATGACGTCGACCGAGACAGCTCCCTGCCAGGCACCGACAAAGCCTCGTTGGGACACCGTGGGCTGCTGCGGCCGGTCCTGGCAGCTCAATTCGGGCCCGTGATCATCCGAAATCAACTGGACCTGGCCCTCTACTCCGTCGACACGGATGAACCCTATTTCTATGAGCTGGAGTACGACTATCTGCTAAAACGCACCGACTTGCTTATTATGAACCAGACTCAACTGCTCTTCCAAGTCTGGAAAGCCCCTCGTGAAGCCACCTTAATGGTGGGCGGCATGTATGACGTCTCGACCAGCATGGAGACGGAGATCCGGCGACAGCGGGCCGGGGCCGCCATTGTCTGGCAGCCCAAAGACCCGTGGGGAGCACTGGATCGGTTCCGGGTTTATCTGGTGGGAGGCTGGATCATCGAGGATCCAAACAGAGAGAACGAACCGTTCCTTATCCTCGGAGTGGGTACGGACAAGGACTTTCTGTAAGTGCCGGGGCTTTGGCCGGAACGGGCCGCTTCAGCGCATAGTGCGTCCGAATCATGGCAGGCTGAATCCTGTCCCCGAACAGGCGCACCCGAAGCATCCAAAACGCCGTGATCACCGGGATTGCCCAGCGGCGCACCCTGTCCTTGAACCGCAACGGAATCAACTGCTGCACCTCGGTATCCAGTCTCAGGGCCCGTTCTCGCTCTGCCTCATTCACAGCGTGCAAGGCAATGTTAGGCAGCATGGGAGACCATCCGACCACACGGCTGCGGAATCCCGCAAGACGGGCGCGAAGACAGGCATCCAAGTCCCCCATCCTGGAAAGCCACTGATAGCCCCTGAACGTCGTATCCACCACCCGATACATCGAACTGCCATTGACCTCATAGTCCCGCAAAAACGCCTCTTTCAGAACCCGGGAAGTTCGCTCGCCCGTGAAGGTCGGGTGACGGAACGACAACAGGTGCTGGCCGTGCCACTCTTCGAAGGGCAAGTCGGTGCGCAACATCCCCCTGGCTTTGTGTTCCAGGTACAGGGCCGTAGTGGGCAACGGGGTCAACAGCATGAACTGTACAAAGTCGGCCTTTAGATCCACCATGAAATCAATATCGACGTGGATGTTCTCGGGAGTGTGATGCTCCTGGCACAAAATTCCCGACGCAAGCACGATGATTCCACGCCGGCGAAGTTCCTTGACCAGCATCTTGGGATTGCTTCCCTGGTTCTTTTCGAAGTTCCCGGCTTCCGATGAGGACTCGACGCCGACCCAGATATAGGTCACGCCCAGCCGCACCAGGTTGTCCAGGCCAAAGTCCATGATGGCCTCGGCAGACGAGAAGATCTGAAACTCGAAGAACCGCCCCTGCCGCTCCATCTCCGCCAGCAGTTCCATGGCCCGGACCTTGTTCTTCAGAAAGTTCTCATCCATTACAAAAAACTCGTCGCTGCCCCGCTGATCCGCAATTCGGCAGCAGGTTTGGAATAGCTGTTTCCCACTGGAAAGATACGAGGTGTACTGCTTTCCGAAAAAGTGGCTTGTGGAACAGAATTTACATCCGTTTACACATCCCACACCTGGAACCAGCAGGTTGGCGGGCTTGCCCGGAACCCTCACCCCGAAAATGTACGAGCGTTCGGTACTGGCCAGCGCCGGATGCTGAATCGGTGCATCGGGGTCTGCGCCCAGATGCTCCCGCAACCAGCGGATTCCCTCTCCCCGCACCAGATAGTCGCACTCGATCTGGTTTTCGATGTCCTCGATGGCGGTACCATGGCCGCCAAGAATGATCTCTGTGCCTGGGCTGTTGGCCCGCACAAAGGCGGCCATGGCCTTGGCTTTTACAAAATTGGGGGCGATGAACGACAACCCGACGATATCGTATTTTCCCTTCAAGATCTCTTTCTCGAAGCCCTCTTTGGAAGGGAAGTCCAAAACCGTCACATCGCCGGGGATGTTGGCCGCCAGGAAGTACAGTCCGAACGAGCGGTGAAAGAACCGGAAACTGGCGATGCCCTGCTCCCGGGTCACCTGATTATGGAACAACTCCATGATGTTCTCTTTGCGCCCGTACTCGTCGTCCACCCCAAAGGGCCCGAATACACCGGCAAGCAGAATCTTCTTGGACGATTGCTCCTGGCGGCTTGCCGAGGCAGCGGATGCCATGGACTGGCTCGAAACAGAATCGCCCGTTTGGGGCGTGGTCATTTGGGTATGTGGCATGAGATGCACCTCCATCTCACACCACCTTGCACCCCCTATGTCACGGTCGCGTCACGGGCGCGAGAATGGTCGCGGCCGTTTAGCCCCACAACTTGCTTGGGGGGCCGCCGACCAACGGGCGGCGGGGGGGCGCGCCACGAGGCAAGGCGTCAGCCGAGCCGAGAGGCTGAAGCGACCCTTACCGGTGACCTGCGCCGGTTCCAAGGGTCCGGCCCCTTCTTCGATCCTCCACCCCTTCTCGAACTGCCACGCC
>CAYTWV010000115.1:0-10753 GCA_964442235.1 uncultured Myxococcales bacterium
GCAAAGGCGCCCGTATCGCCCACCCCCACCCCGCCCTCGCCTTCGACCAGGAAGTGAGTGCCTCCACCCCGGGCAAGTGCCAGGCTGGGTTCAAACGCCACAAGACCCGCGCACAGAGTCAGGCTGACCAGCAGCGTACGGGTGATTTTCCATGTCCAAGCGAACATCATTGGGTGCGGCATTCGGTCCTCTCCGTCTCCTGAAGACCGGCCCAGTATACCCCTTTGGCCTCTTGAAAAGCCAGTCCCTCACGCCCGATTCTTTCGTGCGATCATTGCGATTGACACCCCTTGGACCCCGCTCTATACTCCGCCTCCGTGCCGTCGTGGCTTGCCGATTTGCAGGAGGAAATCCAATGGCGTACAGAATGTTGGCAGCGGTTGTCGCCGTGCTTCTCAGCGTGGGATGCGGTAGCGGATCCGAAGGCGAGAAACTGGAAGGTCGTGAAGTTTCGAAAGACAAGGCCCCGAAGCCTTCTGCAGACAACCCTCTGAACAAGAAAGTCACCGAAGCCAGCAAGGTCGCCTCGACCGTCGTTGAGAAGAAAGACGAGGTCAAGAAACCGCCGGTTACCGAAGATTTCTTCGCCATCAACCCGGCCTATGAAGCTTCCGGGTATCAGCCCGAAGCCCTCAAGCACAAAATTGCCGAGGGTGACAAGGCGGGCATAGCCCACGTGAAGGTCCGCAGCTACAGCGGGATTCCGGAAACGGCTGGCGTGTTTGATGCCCACGGCAATCAAACGGCGACCGTGAACTATTTGTGGAAGTGGCCGGAAGGCAAAGGCACCGGCAAACCCACCGTCGTGGGCGCTGTGCAGCTCAACGAAGAGCGAATGACGGCCCCGTACCCCATCTTCTACTTCTGCCCCACCGCCGAGGCCACCTATGTGCACCTCTCGACGGCCCGCCACGTGAACGCCTCCTTCCTCAAGAAGGTGGAACTCACGAAAGACGGCGTTACGGTCTCGAACATGACCGCCACGGACGACAAGGGTCGTGTGGCCGTGTGGCCCGACACCTGCAAGGACCTTGAAGCCTTCCAGGCGGCCCCCCAGGCTTTTGAAATCTACGGAATTCACAAACAGCTCTTCGGCTTTGACGGCGAAGGCAATCTGGTCCGCCAGGAGAACCAGGACAAAGACGGCGGCCTGGCCGAAGACCTTTATGGTCGCGCCAAGGTCGAACAGGGCTGGAAGAACGGTCGCCTTGAAGACGAAGCGTTCTACGACAAAGACGGCCTTGTTGCCCGATATGTCTACACCTTCAATGAGAAGGGCGTGCTGATCAAGAAGGTTTCCGTGGATGGCGAAGGCAAGCCCAAGAAGGACTATTTCGGCGCTGCCAGCTATGACTATACCCTGGATGCCCGTGGCCGCCTGGCCAAGGAAGTCCGTGGCGACGTCGCCGGCGCTCCGTATGAAACACACGAGTACGAATACGGCAAGATGGGCCAGGTTGCGATTCACCGCGTCCTGGACGGCGCCGGCACGCTGGTTACGACCTTCGTGCACGAGTACAGCGACAAGGGTTCTCGCGTCAGCATGACCACCTTTGAGGGAGACCCCAAAGACGCCAAGGTCAAGCTGGACTACAACAAGGTCGCCGTCTATCGTTTCAAATACAACGACAAGGGCGAAGTGTTGGAAATGTCTCGCCACAACGCCACGCAGATCGCTGGTGCCGATGGCAAGCCCGACTACATGATGACCAACGCGTTGGATGGTTGGGCAGCAATGAAGTTCAATCATGATAAAGAGGGCAATCTGGAGTCCAACTCCATCGTGAAGGTGGATGAGGCCGGCAACCCCATCTGGGAAGAAATGACCGACATCAAGGGCGGCCAGGTTCGCATCGAGCGCACCTACGAAGGCACCACCCTCAAGGCATACGCCAAGACCACGTTGACCGACGGTGTGGCCACCAAGCGTGTCCATTTTGACGCTGCCGACAAGGTCACCGCCGTGGCGCTGATCAAGAACAACGACGACGAGCGCCCCGTAGAAGTGGCCTACTTCGCCGAAGACGAGAAGACCATGGTTCGTGGCCCCGAGGGGTATCAGAAGCTGGTCATGGAATACAACGACATGGGCATGCTGACCAAGAAGACCGAGCTTGACGAAGCCGGAACCATCATCAAGGGCACCGTGTTCGAGTTCGAAGGTGGCAAACTCAAGACCACCAAGCAGATCGGCCCTGGCGGCGTTGAAGTTGCTCCTGCGAAATAAGCTCGCCCTTAGTTCTTCTTTACAACCGGAATAAACTCATCGAAGCCGAAGTGGTCTACGTAGTTGGCCCAGACCCCGTCGCATATGGGGTGATAGGCACACGTCAGGCACGAGGGTCGTTTGACCTTCTGCGTTTGCTCCTGGGCATCCCGATGTTTGGCGACCAGGCCGTCCATTTCCTGGGCCTCAGGACCACAACCGGGGACCGCTGAGGACGGCATCTGTTTCACCAGCGCTCCGCCGGCCACAGCGTCGTCCAGGCGGGCCGAACTGGCAGCTTTGGGGGCAGTCGGGGTCTGGGGAACCGCTTCAAAGTGGCAATACCGTTCCACATAGCCTCGGGCCGAATCGGGAATGCCGCACCCTTCGGTCGTGCAATAGGGAATGTCGACCAGGAAGATGGGAAGGTTCTCGTGGGCATGCGCCGAGAAGAACCGTCCCAACTCCAATGCCGTGTCACGATAGCCCATAACCAGGGAATCAAAGTGGGTCTTGCCCCGACCAAAGGGCTGGACCACGTTGAACACCATCTGGTCCACCAGCGGCCTCAGTAGGGCTAGATGCAACTCCAGGATTTCGGCCTTGCAGTTGCGCCGATTCAGCACCGTACTGGTGTCCAGTCGAAGGCCGTGGGCTCTGTAGGGCGAGAGGTGGTTCAACCCGGCCAGCGCCTGCTCGAACGAACGAGGCGTTCGAGTCAACCCGTCGTGTATGGCGGCCGTAGGTCCGTGCAGCGAGACGATGACGTGGTTCAGTCCCGCCTTCATACAATCGGCTACGAAGGGGGCATAGGCGAACCGCCGGCCGTTGGAAATCACGCCGACTCTCTGGTAACCACATTTGCGGGCAAAACGAACGTACTCCAGGAAATGGGCATTCAGCGTGGGCTCGCCCGAGACGAAGACCACCTCCTTGCGCCCCACATTGCCGTCCAGAATCCGAAAGATATCTTCCACCGTCAGGCGGCCGACCCGTTGGGCGCGGCCCTGCC
This sequence comes from uncultured Myxococcales bacterium, assembly GCA_964442235.1. Classification (GTDB taxonomy): domain Bacteria; phylum Myxococcota_A; class UBA9042; order CAIXZC01; family CAIXZC01; genus CAYTWV01. The sequence goes on from CAYTWV010000115.1 coordinate 3,219, forward strand.
TGTCTTCTTCCATACAAAAGAGGCAGTTGTTGTTGCAGGACGTGCCGATATCTACATGAAGGCGCTCGTTTAGGTCCAGATCGTCAATGCGCCTGGATTTGTCGCCATCCTTTTCGTTCATGGTCTGCCTATTCTGCGACGACCCGACTCTCGTACCCAGCCTTGGCCAGGGCCTTGACCAGGGAAGCGGAGCGGAATCGCGCTCGCAACTCGACGGTGACCAGTCGTCTGTCCAGGTCAACCTCTACGGTGCGAACCTCGTCAAGATGCTGCAAGGTGGCCGTGATGGTCGCAGAGCAGCGGCTGCACTCGGCTTCCGGGACCTTCAGCACCACGGTGGGGAATCCGGACTCTTTTCGCAAAGCTGGCTCTCGGGCTCGAATGCGGTGGAAAAGCGGAACCGCAATGCCACGGTAGCACAGCAAAAACAGCAAAATGCCAGCGGTAACCATGGCCAGGGCCGACCACAGCGGGGAATAGTGAGATTGAGAAAAGGCGACAATGTCCGCACCGTTCACCCCAAACCAACCCGCCAGAATGTCTGTGGCCATCCCCATCAAAATGGCTCCGCCCGCAACCACCACCAAATAGATCCAGAACCCCTTCTTCCCAATCAAATCTCTGGCCACGGCCAGAGCCACGGTATTGGTCGCAGGACCCGCGATCAGGAAGGCCAAGGCCGCGCCCGGGGAAAGCCCCTTGAGCATCAGCGCTGCCGCAATGGGGATGGAGCCCGTGGCGCACACGTAAAGAGGTACACCCAAGGCCACCACCAAAAAGTATGGAAGCGGCCCTTTGTTGATGTAATTAGAGATCAGATCCGGGGGAAGCCAGACCGAAATGGCAGCGCCGGCCAGCAGGCCAGCCAGCATGGGACGAGCCATGCCGGACATCAGATCCGTGAAGGCGTACTCCATTCCTTCGCCTATCCGACTCCATCGGAAGGTCTGTTTCGGCAATCCCGGAGGAAGCCGCACCTCTCGTGGTTTGCTGTCTTTGCCCTTTCGAGTCAACAACAGCAGGGCAATGCCACCGGCCACAGCCACCAGGACGCTGGCTACCGGACGCACAACGGCCATAAATCCACCCATCAGAGCATAGGTGGCCAGTACCGAATCCACCCCCGTCACCGGCGTCGAGACCAGGAAGGTCAGCAGGGCCGGGCGACTGGCACCTCCTGCCTTCAGTTGTGCCGCCACGGGCAACACGCCGCAGGAACACAACGGCAACGGAGCCCCTAGCAAGGCCGCCTTGAGCACGGCCCCATACGTATTGGCACCCAGTTGCCGATACACCCACCCCTCGGGGATCATGACCCGGAGCAAGCCAGCCGTCACGAAGCCCAAAAGCAGGTACAGACTCATGTCCGCCGTCAGGTTCCAAAAGGAAACCACATAGTCGGTGAACACTTCCACGGACACCTCCCAGGACGCTGGCTTCCTGGGCGCAAGATGCAAGCCCGCGGCAGCCAAGGCGCTACATTCTCACACGCGGGCGGAGACGTCAAACAACCCGTAAGATGGCCCCGCCCGTGACTACGTTCTTTTCTTCTCGCACACGACCTTGTAACCTCCGCGAAGGAATTGGCTCTACCGCCCCGGAGCGGATGGGGAGGAACTCATGGCCGACACAGAAGTGGACCGAATGACCGATGCAGAAAACCGCATCGACATCAGCAAACAGGCCTACAATGACCTGTTGTCGCTGAGCCGAGAAGTGCCGGGACGAAAGGCCCGGATACAGATCGCCGGGTATGGCTGAGGCGGCCCACGACTCGACCTGGTTCTGGATGAACCGGCAGCTAACGATACTTACATCACGCTTGGGGAAGTGGAATTTGTGGTGCAGAGCCGAGAACGGGCCTTCCTGGAACGATTCGGTGTGCGCATAGACAAGTGGGATCTTCCCCATCGTACCGTCTTTTACGTCTCTCTCCGCCACGCCTCGGGTTGCTGCTAACCCGCCCTCACCACACCTGATTTCCTTTGCTATTTCGGGCAGTTTGCGCTAAGGTCAACGGCCCTTTCGGTAGGGTTTGTTCAGGAGGCGAACGCATGCTTAATCGCACTTTCCGTATTTGGAATGTTTTGGCCCTGGTGGCGACTTTGACAGGCGTGACCGCTTGCGGGGATGAGACCTCTTCCGAGGTTGTGGACCCCGAAGAGACCGCCCTGGTGCCCGAAGGCAAAGCCGACAACTTCTTCAGCCTCTCGGCTCAGGAATACTGGGTGGACGGCATCGCCACGGTGGAGCTGGAAGCCAGCTACTCCAGCAAATCCGAGACGGTCCGGATGAACCGGGTCAAAGAGCTGATTTATTACAAGCAGGTCTCGATCAATTGGTTCCTGCTGCGCTTCGTCATGGGCAACGATGAACACGAAAACAAGTTCAAGTCCCTGACCAAGAACGGATCTTATGAGGACCTGGAGATTACCCAGGATGCCACGAACAAGCTCAAGTACTCGTTCCGCTTCCGACAGGAAGTGGGCGGCCAGATGGACCTGCTGGAAGAGCTGCCCGTGACCACGGGTGAGGATGGCAAGAAACACTTCCAGCTTCCCGTGGGCAAAGTCTCCAACACCGACCTGGCCCGCCTGGAAATAAACGCCGAGTGGTATCGCAGCGCTCCCTGGTCCGAGTTCGATCCGGCCACTGTGGACGCGTCCAAGATTGAGTACATCGACTGCACCGTAACGGCGGAACCCCGCTCGTCGGATGCCTGGATCGATTATCCCCGACTGTTTGCCGATGGCGAACTGACCATCAGCATTCACTTCGGCTGGGACTACCACAGCGAGTACCACCTGAAACACTCCAAAGACGTCTACACCTGGTTGACCGGACAGCAGGGCTTCAAGTCTCCGGTGGCTTCGTACGACACCTACACCCGAACCAGCGGCCCGTTGACCAAGACCATCAAGGCCGACGGCAAAGACGTTCTGGTCAAAGTCTGGATCTACTGGGGCAAACCCGGTACCGACTGTGACCCCGATACGGCATCCGGCGGGAAGACCCTGGAAAACGACATGCGTGAGGCCTTCAAGACCCGCGACGTGATTGTCTTCTCCGGCCACTCCGGGCCCTTCTATGGTTTCGCTTTGGCCAACTGGCGCAAGACCGATGAAGGCGACCTGGATGACTCGGAAATCGCCGCACTTGAGATGCCCAAAGAGGCCTATCAGGTGGTTTTGGCCGAAGGGTGCGACACCTACGCCATGGGCCAGGCCTTCTGGGACAATCCTAACAAGCCCAACCGGACCAATCTGGACGTTGTGACCACAACCAATTTCTCGAACGCCTCTACCGCCGGCGTGGTGCGCAACTTTGTCCTCTCCATGACCGACTTGAGCAGCGCCAGCCATAAACCCTGGAAGTACTCGGACTTGTTGACAAAATTGGATGGCAACAGCTCTTGGTTCCAGTCGATGTACGGTGTGCACGGCATTGACGACAATCCCCAACTGCACCCCTACGCCAAACTGGCCAACCTGTGCACCCCGTGTACCAGCGACACGCAGTGCGGCGGCCTGGGCAACAAGTGCACCCGCCTGAACAGCAGCGAAAAGGTCTGCACCGTAGAGTGCCTGACCACCGAAGCCTGCCCCGAAGGGTACGAATGCAAAAAGGTCGCTACTGGCTACACCATCACCGGAAGCCAATGTGTGCCGCTTAGCGCCACGTGCGAACAGACCGAACCGCCCCAGGAACCCGGCAAAGTCGTCATTAACGAAGTGCTTGCGGATCCCGCTTCGGGCACCGCCGGCGACTCCAACGGCGACGGCACACGCAGCAGCAGCGCCGATGAATTTGTGGAACTGGTCAGCGCCTCGGCGACCCCCATTGACCTGGGTGGTTGGGCCGTGGCCGATGACTTTGGAACCCGTTATGTGTTCCCCGTGGGCACGCAACTGATTCCGGGGCGCGCCGTAGTGGTTTTCGGGGGTGGAAACGCCAGCAAAATTCGAGACCTGAACGGCCTTTTTGGCACCATGGTCTTTCTCTCCACCGGTCTTGGCCTCTCGAACACGGGCGACACCGTGAAACTGGTACGCCCCGACGGCACACTGGCTGACTCGATGACGTATGGTTCCGAAGGCAACAAGGACCGGTCCCTGGTCCGAGCGGTCGAAGGCGACGCCACGTCGGCTTTCGTATTGCATCCCAGCTCGAACTTCAGCGTGGGCACTCGCACAGACGGAACTAAGTTCTAACGGCCAGGTTCTACTATTCTTCCGCCCGTTCCTGCATCCTCTTGATGTATCCAGGCAGCACCGTAAGCCAAAGCTCTTGTGCGGTAATGACCGAGTGGGCCCCCTCGGAATAGGCCCCCGTGCCAAAGCCGTTGCCCACGCCCTTGATGGACAAGAAGGCCTTGGCATCCAACAACTGCTTTTCGGAGTACTGCGCCAGGTTGGGCTGATCCAGAGGCAGATTGTTGAGCTGGATGCTCTTAATATTGGTATTGGTAGACGCAAAATGGATGGCCTCCAGGGAGGCCATGCGGGTGGGCTGCTCGTGGTCATACAGGAACTGCAGCCGCAGATAGTGCACACCGATGCGGTTCAATAGCACCTTGGGTTCCCGGGTCTTAAAAAAATCGTCGTCATCACACGTGACGCCGGCCTGGGCCAAGGGGAATGCGTACTTGCTGCAGATGTAGCTGTTGGGTGTGCCACCGTCCGTCCCTTTGCCGTCGGCGCTGGTTCCCGAAGGAAACTTCTCCTTGCGGGAGTGCAGGTCAAAATCACAACGACCGGGGGACTGCCAGCCGGTTCCGTCTTCGTTGATGTACCAACCCTCGGACTGATTCACCGCAAAAGGGGACTGGCTCATAAAACAGCGATTGGTCGGGCCCTCGACATCAATCAGGAAGTCGACCTCGGCCAAACCGGTCTCATGGAACCTGCCCAGCGCCCCAACGGCTGCCGAGAGTCCAAACCCGACGCAGACCATGCCCACCCGTTCGGGATCTACAAAAGAAAGCATGCTGGCTTCCTTGATGACCCGAACCAAGGCGTCCTGGCTCGAAATCCCGTGAAAATCCTCTTCGCCAGAACTCTTATCCCAGCCGCTGCCTCGCCCCGGAGCATTGTAGATCGCCACCACACTTTTCAGTTGCCTGGCCAGGCTTGCACCATGGGGCGTCAGGGTATCCAGTCCCGCGTCCAAATGATCTGGAATCAAAACAACCAGCGGGCATGGGGTGGAATCCGTACAGGTGGTTTCGGGTCGAAACGTGGTCAGTGCCACGGTTCGCTGTGCCCCGGCGTCGCTCCAAGAGACCACCTGGGTTTCTGCGCGAACGGGTTCGGGTGGGGCAGTGGTCTGATCCGTATCGACCTGATCCGGGTCGATTTGGGCCGAATCGGTCAAATCTTCTGGGTTCGGGCCCTCTTGCGAAGAGGCACCGCAGGCCGTCGCAAGTACCGCTAAAACCAGTGCTGCCAAAAAAACAGAGCCCCTGAACCACATTTCCATCTCCGTTTGGAAGCCAAAGCCCGATACAGAAGCAGAGGCTACCACAGCCTGCTTGGGAGGGTAAATGAGTCTCTGGCAGATGTTAAGCCCACAGGTGCAGGAAGAGGGCGAGGGGTTTCTTCGAGTCACCCTGTCGCTGGCATTGGGGCCCGGCCGGGAGATTCGGCGGATGCTGGCCTCGTGCGGCTCGGCCAAAGCGACGTTAGAGCGCCTGGAGCCGGCAACGGTCTGTGGCGAATTTGAAGCGCAGGTCTGGCTGCGCAACGTGGACCGTGAGTGGAAGAGCTGCAAGAAGCTGGGAATCCAGGTCCTTACACCAATGGACCCGAACTGGCCGGTGGGTGTGGACCAGGCGCCCAGGCCCCCAGCATTTTTACTGGTTCGGGGAATCTGGCCGCCCGGCGACGCCCCGAAGTTGGCCATGGTCGGAAGCCGGCACGCCAGCGAATACGGACGGCGCCATGCCCGAGAACTCTCGGCTGCCTGGGCCCGGGCCGGGGGAACCGTTGTCTCAGGTGGAGCGGCGGGAATCGACGCCGTATCACATCAAGCGTGCCTGGATGCGGGGGGATATACCCTGGCCATTCTGGGAAGCGGCCTTCGCAGCCCGTACCCGGCCATCCACAGGAATCTGTTCGAGCGAATCATGGGCCAAGGGGCCCTGCTATCGGAATATCCGGCAGCATTTCCCACGGCAGCGTACCGATTTCCCGAACGCAATCGTCTTGTGGCCGCACTCTCGGATCTGGTGTTGGTGGTTCAGTGCCGTGAAGAGAGCGGAGCGTTGCACACGGCCAGATTTGCCAAACAAATGGGGCGCGAACTGCTTGTTTTGCCCGGACCCGTAGACGACCCGGCTTGTGCAGGGTCCAACCGGCTGTTGACCCAAGGTGCGCAGTTGATGTCGGGGTGGCCTCGGCTGGAACAGGGGTTAAGCATTCGCAGCACGGCACGAACGGGCCTTGAACTGCCGGGGGTCGAGACCAAGAATCGCAGCGGTGCGACGGGAATCGACTTGTCTCTCCTTGACCCACCCGCCCAAAGGGTGCTAAGTGCGCTTGGCGAGGAGGTCTGCCACATGGACGACCTCTGTGCCACTTTGAATGTCAGTCCCTCTTTCCTAAGTGCTGCGCTTCTGGAGTTTGAGTTGCAGGGGTGGGTGGTCAAGGAATTGGGGAATCGATATCGGTTGCGAGTCAACCTGACGAGGTAGCGAATGGCGAAGAATCTGCTCGTGGTAGAATCCCCTGCAAAAGCAAAGACCCTGTCGAAGTACCTGGGCAAGGACTTCGTAGTCCGAGCGACCATTGGGCACATCAAGGACCTGCCACCCGACTCGATCGGCGTCAACGTCGATAAAGATTTTGAACCTCGTTACGAAGTCATCAAGGGCAAGAACAAGGTCATTCTGGATATCCGCAAGGCGGCCGAGGGCGTAGACGACGTCTACCTGGGCTCTGACCCTGACCGCGAAGGCGAAGCCATTGCCTGGCACGTGGCCGAAGAGATCAATCGTGGGCGCAAAAAGAACCAGCCGGCCCCCACCATGCACCGGGTGCTGTTCCACGAAATCACCAAGAACGGCGTCCTCAAGGCGTTGGGCAATCCGGTGGAACTGGATCCGCTGCGTTACGAATCGCAGCTTACCCGTCGTATTCTGGACCGCCTGGTGGGTTATGAACTGAGCCCGCTGCTGTGGAAGAAGGTCTCCGCGGGTCTTTCTGCAGGTCGTGTGCAATCCGTGGCTGTGGCCGTGGTTGTAGACCGTGAGCGGGAGATTCAAGCGTTTGTGACCCAGGAATTCTGGGTTGTTCGAGCCAAACTTCTGGGCGGCAATCCGCCGGAATTCGAGGCCCGACTGGTGCGAATCGGCGGCGAAAAGGCCACCGTACCCAGCGAAGCCGAAGCCAAGCCGCTGTTGGAAAATCTGCGCAAGGCAGCCTACGCGGTCAAAAATCTGGTTCGGGAAGAGAAGCGCAAGTCACCGCCTCCTCCGCTGATTACCTCGACGCTGCAGCAGGATGCCCACCGCCTCTATCGGTTCTCGGCCAAACGCA
>CAYTWV010000116.1:0-10706 GCA_964442235.1 uncultured Myxococcales bacterium
TTCTGCATTTCGGTTCGGGAGGGAGAGTTGGCCTCCGAATCAGCTCGGCGACCACAGATCTTCGGGCAGATTTTGCAGGATAGGGAACGAGTTGTTGGGGGATTGGGGGGCGAATTATGCGGGGCGGTGGACGTTGGCAGCCTGAAGGCCCTTGGGACCCTGGCGCACTTCGAACTCAACCACGTCGCCTTCGTTCAGCGTACGATATCCTTCCATTTCAATCGCCGTGTGGTGCACGAATACCTCGTCCCCATCATCCATGCGAATGAATCCATAGCCCTTGCTGTCATTGAACCACTTCACGGTGCCCTTCATAATAATACCTCTTTCAATTCGACGGTTACCCGCCGTGCGACACACCCACTCCGCCGGAGACTCTAAACTCTCGCCCTGCAGAGCAGGCACTTCCGAGGGGGCATATAAAGGAACGTAGCCGCCAAAGTCAATCACTTTTCTGGAACCTCCGGCCGGAAGCCCAATTACTCGTTGACAAAATTTGGGCCACTCCTCACAATCCTGCCGCTTGGAACATGGGGAGGTCCGGTCGATGCTGATCACCCTCGAAGCACTTGAACACAAGAAGGTGCACCTCCTGGGGATAGGTGGAATTGGTGTCAGCGGCGTTGCACGGCTGCTGAATGCCCGGGGAATTCAGGTTTCAGGGTGTGACGTCCGAGAGTCCTCCATCCTGGATGACCTGAGGGCCGAAGGCATACCTGTGACCATTGGCCACAGCCCTGACCACGTAGACCAGAATGACCTTCTTGTGTACTCCACGGCAGTGCCGGGAGTGAATCCGGAACTGGCCTACGCCCGCGAATCGGGACGGCCGTTGCTTCATCGCTCTCACCTGCTTGGGGCCATTTCCGCTGCCCATTCCGTTTCTATAGGCGTGACCGGTACCAACGGCAAGGGAACGGTTTGTGCCATGCTGACTCACATCCTGCGGGTAGCGGGCATGAACCCGTCGTTTTTTGTGGGGGCCTTGTGCCCGAACCTGGGCACCAACGCCCATCACGGCTCGGGAAAGCTGTTTGTGGCCGAGTTGGACGAGTCCGACGGCTCGCTGGTGAACATCCGCCCCAATCTGGCGCTGGTGAACAACCTGGAGTTGGACCACCTTAACTATTACAAAGACTTCGAACAGACGCTGGATACCCTTCAGTTGTTTGTGGACCAGCTTCCCCAAGACGCGGTGGTCTTCCTGAACGGCGACGATGCCGGAACTCGGGAACTGGCCCACCGGATTCCCTCTCGGAACAAGGTCCTGTTTGGCACGGGCCCGCAGTGCGACATTCGCTACGAAGAAGTGAACGTGGGAGATGTCAAGTCCACCTTCACCGTCTATGTTCGTTTCCAGGATACCGAGTCCGCTATCGGCAACTTCACCCTGAGTGTTCCGGGCTCTTACAACATTGAGAACGCGGCGGGCGTGATTGCCGTTGCCCTGCACCTTGGAGTGCCGGTTTCGGCCATCGGAAAAGCGCTGGCCACATTCCAGGGACTTAAGAATCGCTACACGCTGGTCGAGAGCCAGGGCCGCAAACTGGTGAAGGACTATATGTCCCACCCTGCGGGCATCCGAAAGGTGCTGAAGACGGCCCGCTTGTGCACCCGCGGCAAGCTCTTTGCCGTATTCAAGCCCTATCGATACACCATGATTCAATACCACGCCCAGAACTATGCCGACGCCTTTGCACTGGCTGACGAAGTGATTGTCACCCGGATGTGGGACGCTGGCGAAGACCCCATTCCCGGCGTGGATACCCCGTGGTTGGCCAAGCAGATTGCTGCCGCGGGCGTCAAAGTCACCTATATCGATCAGATGGAACCCATTGTGGACCATCTGGCATCCAAGCAGAGATCGGGCGACTGCGCAGTGTTCTTCGGCGGGAACGACCTGTTTGAACTGGTTGACCAGTTGGCGTTGCGTTTTCAGCCGCCCCAAAAATAGGACAGCTTACATGTATCCCATCAAAGGCCAGTCGTTCAGTGTTCTGGGCCTGGCTCGATCGGGCCTGGCAGCGGCCAACTACCTGGCCAGAAACGGGGCCGACGTGCACGTCAGCGACCGCAGCCCAGCCGAAAAACTGCCCCTGGATAAACTGCACCCCGCCGTGAAAGTCACCGCCGGCCAAGAGACCGTTCGCCCCGGCGACACGGTGATCATCAGCCCCGGCATCAAACCCAACTCGGCGGCCCACAAAATGGCCCATGAACTGGGCAAAGAGGTCATCTCGGACATCGAACTGTTCGGACGACTGGCGCCTTGCCCCATCCTGGCCATTACCGGTACCGACGGGAAAAGTACCTCGACGGCCCTGCTGGGCAAACTGACCGAGGCCGCCGGATATCCCACGTTTGTGGGCGGCAATATCGGCGTGGCCTGCATGGAAGGGCTGGAACAACTGACCGAAACCTCCGTCGCCGTGCTGGAAGTGAGCTGCTTCCAACTGACCCACTGTTATCAATTCCGCCCAAAAGTAGCCTTGGTAACAAACATCGCAGAAGATCACGTAGAATATCATGGCAGCATGGAAGAGTATATTAAGGCGAAACAGAGGATTTTCCAGGCCATGGGCCCCGGCGATACGCTGGTGCTGAATGGGGATGATCCCGAGTTGGCCCGTTGGACTACCCCGGCGGGATGCCAGGTGCGCCGGTTCAGTTGGGTGCCGGGGGCCGATTGCTGGTCTAACGGCCAGGACATCTTTATCCAGCGCAAAGGCGACGATCGCCGTTTGGTGCGTGTCGAGGACCTGAAGTTGCTGGGGCTGCATAACGTGGAAAACGTCATGGGCGCTTTGCTTGCCGTGGATGGGGCGTTTGGCGATGCCTTCAAGCTGCTGCCTGCCCTGAAGGCGTTCCCGGGCTTGGAGCACCGCATGGAGTATGTGCTGACCCATAAGGGCGTGTCGTTCTACAACGACAGCAAAGCGACCAATCCGCATGCGGCCATGGCCGTGGTGAACAGCTTTCCGGACCCCTTTGTTTTGTTGGCCGGCGGGTCCGAAAAAGGCAGTGATTTTGAGCCGTTCGGCAGGCTTGTTGCGCAGCGGACCAAGGCCGCGGTGTTGTACGGAGTGACTCGAGACCGTATTGCGGAGGCCATTCCTGCGGGGCATGTTGTGGTGAAAGTGACCACACTTCAGGAAGCCATTGCCAAGTCCATGGAGTTGGCTTCGGCGGGCGACAAGGTCATTCTGGCCCCGGCGTGTGCGTCGTTTGATCAGTTTTCCGATTTTGAGGACCGTGGTAGGAAGTTCAAGCAGTGGGTCCGTGAGTTGGCCCAAACCGTGGAGTAGCCTTTTATGAATGTGGCAATTGAGGAACTTCGAGACCAGGCAGAGCAGGCGTTGGCGGCGGTAGTCGACGAGGCCACGCTTCGGCAGGTGGAAATTGCGTATTTGGGCAAGAAGGGCGCCGTGCAGGGCCTGATGACCCAAATGAAGTCGCTCTCTCCGGAACAGCGACCAGCGTTTGGCAAGGAAGTCAACGAACTGAAAGACTTCCTGGAAGAGCACGTGGAAACCCTGCGAGCCCAGCTTAAAGAGCGTGAGTTGATGCGGGAAGTGCTGGATCCCTACCTGGATCCAAGCCTGCCGGGCTTGCCACCTCAACTGGGGGGGCTGCATCCGGTCACCATCATCCAGCGAAAGGTCGAGGCGGTGTTCCGGAGCATGGGATTCATCATCCCGGACTATCCCGAGGCCGAGTCCGAGTATTTCAACTTCGAGGCGCTGAACATTCCTGGCGACCATCCGGCTCGGGACATGCAGGACACGTTCTGGCTGACCGACGGCCACCTGCTGCGCACCCACACGTCGCCGGGACAGGTGCGTTCCATGCGTGCCTTCAAGCCGCCGGTTCGAGTGCTGCTGCCCGGCAGGGTCTATCGATATGAAGCCGTGGATGCCAGCCGCGAACACACCTTCCATCAGGTGGAAGGCTTGTTGATCGACAGGGAAGTCTCGGTTTCTCACCTGATTCACAGCATGAAGACGCTGGTTCGAGAGGTATTTGAGCGGGACGTAACCATCCGTTTGCGGCCGGGCTATTTCCCCTTCGTGGAGCCGGGCTTCGAGTTGGACATGGTTTGTGCCGTGTGTGGCGGGAAGGGCTGTTCGGTTTGCAAGGGTTCGGGTTGGGTGGAAGTGCTGCCTTGCGGCCTGGTCCATCCCAACGTGATTCGGGCCGGCGGACTGGACCCCAACGAATGGCATGGCTGGGCCTTTGGGCTTGGATTAAGCCGTTTGACCATGATGCGGTACCGGATTTCGGGCATTCGGAACCTGATGGCAGGCGACCTGCGTTTCCTGCGGCAGTTCTGCTAGCCCCTGAAACCTGAACAAGGCGAGGCAATACCGTGAAGATATCCTGGAATTGGTTGGGCCGGCACGTAGATCTCTCGGGCCTGGACCCCTTTGATGTGGCGCACCGTTTCACCATGTCCGTGGCCGAGTTGGACGGCGTGGAGGAGTTTGGTAAGACCTACCATCAGGTGGTCGCAGCCAAGGTGCTGGCCATTGCGCTGCATCCGGCAGCGGACCATGTGCGAATTGTGGAATTGGATACGGGCAGCGGCAAGGTCTCGCTGGTATCGGGGGCTCCGAATCTGCGGCTGGGCATGATGGTTCCGTATGCTCCTCCCGGCGTGAAGCTGGAAGGCATGGAAGAGAAGCCCGTGGTCGCCGTGGTGACCATCCGTGGCGTCACCAGCCCCGGTGTGGTGTGCTCCGAGCGAGAATTGGGCATCTCCGATGACCACAGCGGCGTGATGGAACTGCCCCAGGGAACCGTTCCCGGCACCAGGCTGACCGATTTGGCGCCCATCCACGACATCGTGCTGGAGATCGACAACACCTCGATTACCCACCGGCCCGACTTGTGGGGTCACCGGGGCATTGCACGGGAAATTGCTGCTTTGGTGGGTCGCACGCTTCGCCCCTTCGAGGTTTCCATCCCCGAGGGGTCCCAGGATGTGCTCTCTGTCAGCGTAGAAGCGCCGGAACTGTGTCCCCGGTATACCGCCCTGGTGTTTGATGAGATTCAGGTGCTGCCCAGCCCGCTGTGGCTGAAGTGTGCCCTCAGTCTGGTTGGGATTCGGCCCATCAACAACGTGGTCGATTTGACCAACTTTGTGATGATGGACGTGGCCAATCCGATGCACGCCTTTGATGCCCGATTTGTGGCCGGGAACACCATCGTGGTTCGCAACGCCGAGCCCGGTGAAGAGATCACCACGCTGGACGGGCAGGTGCGGGATTTGCTGCCTTCCGATACCGTCATTGCCGATGGTGAACGGGCGGTGGCGCTGGGTGGAGTGATGGGTGGAGAGAATAGTCAGATTCTGCCGGATACCCGGCGGGTGGTGCTGGAATCTGCCTCGTTTCAGCCGTCGGCCATCCGAAAGACCTCGGCCAGACTGGGGCTGCGTACGGATGCATCGGCTCGCTTCGAGAAGGGCTTGGACCGCATTGCCCCGTTGATGGCCACCTCGCTGTTTGCCAGACTGCTGCCTGAACTGGCTCCCGGGTCCAAGGTGCTGAGCCGCTTTTATGACGTGCAGGCGCCCGAAGTGGCCCCTACGGTCATCACCGTGAAGCCCAGTTGGATTCGCAAGAAGTTGGGTGCCCCGGTCAGCGACCAGACCATGATTGGCATGTTGGAGCGCATCGAATTCCGCATTGACGTGGGGGACGACGAGTTCCGCATTCATGTGCCGACCTTCAGGGCTACCAGGGACATCACCATTCCCGAGGACATCGTCGAGGAGATCGGCCGTCTTTACGGGTACGACAATATCGTTCCCACGCCCATTCTGGCTCCGGTTGAGCCCCCGCCCCGGCTTGCGGCCAACGAGATTCAGCCTGTGGTCGTGGATACACTGGTGGGGCTGGGGTATCAGGAAATTCTCTCCTACAGCTTCGATTCCGCGCAGTTCGCCAACCAGATTGGATACAGCCTGGAAGGGACGCTGGAATTGCGAAATCCCATCTCGGCCGACATGCCCGTCATGCGCCGTTCGCTGCTGCCCAATATGCTGCTGGCGGCCGGGCGAAATGCGCAGGAGTGGGACGACTTCCGAATTTTTGAAACGGGCCGTGTGTTTTTTACGGACCCCGACGGCGAGATTCCCTATCAGGAGCGCCACGTGGCGGGGGTGTTGTACTCTCGATACGAAGACAACTTCGACATTTTCCGCAAGATTCGTGGCGATGTCGAAGCGCTGCTTGGCCGATTGCACCGGGGTTCCGTGCGTTTTGTAATGCCCGACGGCATGGGAAATATGCCCTGGACCATTCCCGAAAAGGCCCGCTCCATCGAAGTGGCCGGGCATCTGGTCGGGTATGTCAGCCTGCTGAATCCCATTGTCCGGGACACCATGAAATTGCGAGGCAAGGTGGCCCTGTTTGAGTTGAATTTGGAGCAGATTTTCGAGCTTCCCGAGGTGGTGCCCGTCTTCCAGGCGTTGCCCCGATTCCCCTCCATCGAGCAGGACATCAGCGTCATCGTAGAGTGCGATACCCCCTTCGAGGATGTGGAGCGGGTCATCCTGATGCGTGGCACGGAACTGCTGCAGCGCACGGAGCTGGTTGCCGTGTTCAAGGGCAACCCCATTCCCGAGGGCAAAAAGAGCATCTCGTTCCGCTTGGAATTCCGAAGTGCCGAGCGCACGTTGACCGACGAAGATGTCTCCCCCGTGATGAGCGATATTTTGGCTGGGTTGAAGGCCGAGGTGCAGGGCGAGATTCGTACCTGATCGGGAGGTGTTGATGTCCCCCACGCACCCTGGTGTGCTGTTTGTCAGCAAACCGCTGACGCCGCCGTGGCATGATAGTGGCAAGAATCTGGCCAAGGATCTGGCTGTGGCGCTGACTGGCTGGGACGTGCACGTCATGGCCCAACGTGGTGCGGCAGCGCTGGCCCCTCATGTGGTTTCCGAGCCCGTTTATGGCAATGCCGGGTCTTATTCGGCGGGGGTTTCGCAGAATCTGGCACCCCTGTTGCGGCTGCTGAAGCCGGATAACCTGCCCATCTATCACTTCTTTTTTGCCCCCAACAAGAAGAGTTCCACGGCCGCCAGGGCGGTTCTGCGATTCAAACGCAGGCGCTCGGTTCATACGTTGTGCAGTGTACCTGCCAGCTTCGATGGAATCCGTTCGTTGCTGTTTGCCGACCGGGTTGTGGTGTTAAGCCAGGACACCCGGCGCAAGCTTGAGCAGGCGGGTGTGCATCAAATCGAAGTCATCCCTCCATGTGTGCCCGATTCGCCTCCCGTTTCTGCTCAGCACAAAGAGGCCGCACGTGCCCATGCTGGCGTGCCCATGGATGCACATCTGGTGCTGTTTGCCGGCGACTACGAGTTTTCGTCGGCGGCCCGAACGTGCACCAACGCATTGCCCATGTTGATGCAGTCGGGTGATGTGCATTTTGTTTTTGCCTGTCGGGTGAAACGGGAAGCCAGCAGACACGCCGAGGCGCAGATTCGCAAGGAAGTGGAAGCCATGGCGTCGTGCCGGAACGTCCACTTCCTGAACGAAGTCCAGGATATGGAGGCCTTGGTGGCAGCGGCTACGGTGCAGGTGATGCCGGTGGATTCGCTGTATGCCAAGATGGACTTGCCTCTGGTGCTGCTGGAATCGATGCGAGAGGCGGTTCCCATCGTGGTGGCAGAGTACGGTCCGCTGCGAGAGTTGATGGAAAACCCTGTGGGGCTGAGTGTGCCCGCCGGTGCGGCCGGGGCGCTGGCGGAGGCCGTGTTGCGCCTTCTGTCCGATTCGGCCATGCGGAGACAAATGGGCCTGGCCGGCCAGGAGGCCGTGACCCGGCTCTATCATCCCGCCGTAATGGCGAGGAAATACGAAAACTTGTATAACGATCTTTTGGCAGGCAGAGAGTAAAATGGATAGAAAAGACAACAAGACCTATTATAATGAATTTTCCACAGGTTATGAGAACGAGCGGGCCAAGCGTTATCATCGTTTCCTGGATGAAAGCGAATTGCGAATAGCCCGGCCCTATGTCGAGGGCAAGCGGGTGTTGGAAGTGGGGTGTGGAACGGGCCTGGTGCTGGAGCCGCTGGCTCGCATCGCCAGTTCTGCGGTGGGTATCGACCTTAGCGAAGGGATGCTGCAGAAGGCACGGGAGCGTGGGTTGACGGTGCATCAGGCTTCGGCCACGGCGCTGCCCTTCTCGGACAACTCGTTCGACACCGTGTTGTCGTTCAAGGTGTTGGCGCACATCGAGGAGATTCGGCAAGCGGTATCCGAGGCAGTTCGGGTGACCAGGCCGGGCGGGCATCTGGTGCTGGAGTTTTATAACAAACACTCCATTCGATCGTTGGTCAAGGCGTTGAAGCCGGCGCACGCAGTGGCCTCGGCGACCACGGACGAGCAGGTTTACACCCGCTACGACTCGCTTGACGAGATCCGAAGTTACCTGCCCGCCGGGTGCTCGGTGGTAGAAGTCACGGGCATCCGATGCCTGGCGCCAACGTACCACTTCTACAATGCACCGGTTATCGGGCCTGTCACCGAGGCCATCGAGAAGGCGGTCCAGCGCACTCCGGTCTCTCGAATCGGCGGGATCCTGGGGGTGGTGGTGAGGAAGGGGTAAAGCAAGGGTCTCCGGCAGCGGAGCTTGGAGAGTCCGTTCTCGGGGTTGAGGTTAGGAGAAGGGGCGAGCCCCTTCTCCGTTGAGGCCAGTCGGCGCTAGCCACCGTTTAAATATTCGGGGGTCCGGGGGCGATCCCTCGCCCCCGCCGGGCCCGGCAGCGGTCCGGGCAGGGCAGTGCCGCATGCGTGGCGAAGGACCGCTGCCGCGCCAGGGAGGGGAAGAGGCCTTCCCCTGACCCCTTCCTTTTCGCTCTCTCCGGTGGCTTCGCAGTGGGATTGCCAATGGGGAAGTGGCGGCTGCCCCTTCCCCAAACCCCAACCCCCGCCGACCGTTGGCCGGCGGCCCCCCAAGCAAGTTGGGGGGCTTTAGACCCAATTGTTACTGGTATTACAGGATGTTTATCTCGCCGGTGGAACCGTTCTTTCCGTCGGTGCCGGACTGGCCCAGGGACTTGCCGCCCTGGCCGCCGGTGCCGGACTTTCCGACCAGCAGGAACTCGTTGTCCGTCAGCCAGGGGGTTACGGCGCCGGGATTGGCGTTGTGGACATAGATGGCAAACGAGGGGCCGCCGCAGCCGCCGCCACCGCCGCCGCCGTGACCGCCGTCGCCGCCATTACCGCCGTGGCCACCTGCGTCGGCGCACCAGGCCGAGCCCAGGCCCTCGCCGCTGTCGCCGCCGCCTAGGCCAGCGCCACCCTTGCCGCCTACGCCGCCGGTTCCGCCCACGCCGCCATCGCCGCCAAAGCCGGTTTGGAAAAAGTTATCCACCAGCGTGGGGACCGTGCTGCCTGTGGCCGCCACCAGGAAGAGGCCAAACGAGCCTCCACCGGACTTGCCGCCGGTGCCGCCGGTGCCCGCACAGCCGCCCGAACCGCCGCCGCCGCCCGAGGCCCCGATGTCGGTGTATTTCATCAGCGGAGACGTGGAGCAGTTCTTGGTTTCGACGCCGCCGCCGGCCCCGCCGCCGCCGCCGCCCGACCCATTGGAGCCGTTACCGCCGCCCATGCCCACGGTACCGGTCCACATGCCGCCGACTACCGAGCCGGCGCCGTCATTGCACCCGCTGGCAGCGCTGCCCAGCGTCCCGTTGCCGCCTACCAGACCGTTTTCGCCAAGGGTGGGCAGGAACTGGCTTCCGTCGGGTTTTTTGGGCACATTACAAATGCTGCAGTTACTGCTTCCGCCGTCGTGAATCAACGAATCCCAGCCGGCGATTCCGCCTGCGCCCGGGGCTGTGCCCAGGCCGGGTTTGCCCTTCTCGTCGGCGGTTTGAGTCTGGTCATAGGGTGCGCTGACGGGCTGAGTTCCCGACTCATCGTGGTCGGGGCAGATGCCCGAGCCACCATCGCCGCCACTGACATCGGTGCCGCCACAAACCCTCTCGCCACCCAATCCGGCCGTGGTCCAGTCGCCGGCCACACACGTGGTCTTCATGATGTCATAGGCCCCTTCCCCCGGGGTTCCATCAACGCCGTTGGTGCCGTCACTGCCGCCGCTTCCAGGTGTGCCCGTTCGGCCGTTTCCGGCGACAACCGTGTTGCCCACCAGTTTGAACGCCTGGCTGCATCGGGCCACATAGATCGCATAAGACGAACCGCCCGCTTCCAAGGCGTCGGCGCCAAAAACGAAGAAGCCGGAGAAGACCGTATCCTTTTGAATATCAAAGGCATTCACGGCCCCGGGTTTGTCCGTCGAGAAGGGGGCGCCCATGATCACGGTCTGGTTCAGCAGGGGGTCCCGGGTGGCAAAATCGGCGCTGTAGCCGCCGTACAGATTCACGCCGCCTTGCAGCAGGATGGACTCGGCAAAGACGCCCGTGGCGACGTACAGATTGAACGTTCCCGAGCCTGCCTTGGCTTTGCCCAACTGAATGCCCTTGGTGATGCTCAATACGGGTTTGTCCCACGTGCCGGCATTGCTGTCGCTTCCGTTTTTGGCCACAAAAATGCCACCGGTGGCTACGCCGTCGATGCCGTCGCAGTTGGCGTCGCCAGCTACGTCGGGGTCGTCGGTGTCGCCCAGGAACTTGCACTCACACCCGTCGTTGGGGTTGTCGTTCACATCGAAGTAGCCGGCATCACAGTTCC
>CAYTWV010000117.1:0-10621 GCA_964442235.1 uncultured Myxococcales bacterium
CACCTCTGGACCAACCTCAACCCCCTTCCGAAAACCTTCGGTTCTTACCCGGAAAATGCGCTTGACTGCCCCCGCCATGCGTTCTACCATGTCGCCCTAAGTTGTGCTGTGGTGTGCGAAGTACCAGCTTCAGAACGCTAAGTAACGAGGGTGCCATGGACGAAGAAAAAAAGGTCACGGGCGAAAACGAAGGCCAGAAGAACGACCGTCTCGGGGATTTGCGAGCCATTCTTTCCGCTTCGGAATCCGAAGGGAACGAAGATGCTTACTCCCAGGCCATGGGGCGGACCGAGCTGGATGAGCTTACCCGAACCAAACGAAGCAACGTCACGCTGGTGATGTTCCTGGCCGCCATCGTTATGATTCTCGGCGTACTTGGTTACGCCGCGGTCAACGAGCAGGCTCGGGAACGCATTGTCGGGTTCGTCCGGGGTGACCTCTTTGAGATTCAAAAGGAACGCGCCGAAGACCTGGCCAAGCTCTACACCGAGAAGATGGATCTCATCTCCCCGAAGTATGGCTCGATCCGCCTCCAGTACTTCCCGCAGGACGCTAAAGTCCACATCATCCGCCGCTACTTCCAGTTCGCGGACATTACCGCCCGTGAGTCGGAAGAGTGGGGTGAACCCGCAGAAATCCCCAACGCCACTCTCGACCTTAAAGATGAGGAACAACTCCCTTATCTCAGCATCGAGAACCTGCCCATCCGCGATCGCGGGTTGATGTGCCTCAAAGACGGCAAGTTCTATCCCCCGGGACAGGGCTTCTGCCCTGGCGCAGAGTATGACAAATGCCGCGCCGGCGAAGTGGTTGTCCAGGAAGAATCCGCCGATGCCGAGAAGGGCGAAAAGGGCGAGAAGGCCAAGGATGCCAAGAAGGAATCCACCGTCTCGGCTGAATGTGCCGAAGGCGCACTCAAGCCCGTTCAGTTCTGCGCGTCCGACAATAAGTTTTATGTCGAGACCACCGCAGGCGTCATGATGTGCCCCGATGGCAAGACCCCCATGGATCCTGCCGCCGTCCCCATCTTTGTGGTCCAGTACGACTTCGTCTTCGAAGCCAAAGGCTTCCTTCCCAAGGTCGTTACCTATCAGGAATCCAACTGGATCCATCTGGGCTCCGGCAAGTACCTGATTCCCTGGCCCGAAGACTTCGCCCTGCTGCGAGCCTGGGGACCCGCCAAAGAGCGTTTCGCCGAAACCTATCGCAAGATCAAGTGCTGGGAGAAGGATTGGACCGACACCTGGGAAATGATCAAACGCAGCAAGGCCCTGATCCGTTACGACGAACTGATGCAGGACGAAGCCAAGAAGGCCACCGAGGCCCGGGCTCCTGTCGCCGCCATGCGCGACAAGTACGCTTCCGCTGTCTCCGTCTTTGACGCCGTCTCCCGCGTCAAGGCCATGGCCACGCTTCACCAGGGACTGAGCGAAATCTACGTCTATTGCCCGGAAATCGGAAAATGTGAAGCCCCCAAAATGGCCGAATTGGCCAAGTATATGGGCAGCGTCAACCCCGATTTGTCCGACCTTAATCCCCTGGGTAAGGCGATCTACTTCGGCACCATGCAAGCCATGGGCGTGAAGAAGTGGGATGGCCTGGACGCCTACTACGCGGACAAGCCCGCCGAATTGGCCGGCATGACCTGCGTGGGCAAGTGGATGGCTACCCAGAAGGAAGGCTCCTTTGTTGCTGTCACGGACAAGGACTGCCTGGCCGCTCTGGAAAACGTAAAGGCCTCCAACGAACTGCTCTATGACGCCTTCAAGGCGATGTTCCTGGACCAGTCCGTGGCCCAGGCCCGCTTGGCCCCGTTCAAGGACGACATGGAAAAATACATGAAGTCCGTCGACGACTATAAGGGCGAAGAAACCTACGAAAACTTCACCTTCCGCATCGAGTCCACCGGCAAGTTCGTGGAGTATCTGCTGCTGACCCACCTCTTTGCCACCGAGACCGTCGACCCGATCTTGGGATCCTTCACCGAATCCCGCCAGACCAACTACCGCCGAGACTGCGAAAAACGACAGGTCGTCCCGGTGGAAGCCCGTGGCCTCAAACAAGCCGTGGAAGCGGCATGGGGAACCGGCAGCGAAGTGGTCTATGGCCGTTGGTTCGATCGCCTCTGGGGCTATGATGTCCAGGGCTGCCTCGTGTTCGCCAAAGATCATGGCGATCAGGTCCGCTACGACAAATACATGAAGATCTATGTCGATGTCATGACCAAGGACCAGAAACTG
Source organism: uncultured Myxococcales bacterium (assembly GCA_964442235.1). GTDB lineage: Bacteria > Myxococcota_A > UBA9042 > CAIXZC01 > CAIXZC01 > CAYTWV01. The sequence continues at coordinate 2,241 of CAYTWV010000117.1, forward strand.
GCCCGTGATACGGCTCGCTTCCAGAAAGAAGCCCTGGTGACTATCGAGCGCTTCCGCACCCTGCGTGAAGAACTTAAGGCCGCCAATGCCATGTTCCGCGCCGATCCCAAAGGCTTCGAAGTCAAGTATCCCGCCGCCAACATGGAAGCCCTCAAGACGAGCGATCCCGACTTGTACCTGGGCCTCTTGCTGATCACCAAACCCGCCGATGCCAAGCCCATCATGGACGAGATGACCAAGCTGGAAACCCGCCCCGATGGAACCCCCCTGGGCAAGGAAGGCGATCAGCGCTCCTGGCACAAGGTCCTCTTCTTCAAGGAAATCTTTGCCCCCGCAGAGTTCCAGGCCGCCATGGCCGGACTCAAGGCCCGCGTGGAACCGTACTTCCTGACCCAGGACGATTATCGCAAGTTGCTCGAAGTGCAGCCTGACCTCCTCGGTTATGCCGACGTCATGAGAGACATCCAGGTCAACATGCTTCACCTCAAGTACTTCTGGCTGCTCAAGCTGTACGAATCCCCGTCCGCCTTCGAAGCCGAACTGGCCCGCATCAAGAACGCCAAACAGGTCATGGATGTGTCCCGCTGGTTCGATCCCCAGCGCTACATCTACCTCGCCGACCTGGTCTGGATGAAGGACGTCATCGAAACCTACGATCGTTACGACGCCATGGTCCCCGCTCTGACCGAAGCCCTCAGCACCGGCTATCCCGTGTATGCCTATCAGAAGTCCAAGTTGGAAACCTGGTGCAAGGCCCGCTCCAAGGTCATCAAGAACGGCTACAAGCGCACCAAGCTCGGTGAGAGCTTCCTGCGTGAGCCCGACATGGTGGAAACCGCACTGGGCAAGGTCCTCAAGGGCCAGAGCCGAGTCGGTCAGCTCTTCCAGAACCTCGCTGACTACGCCAGCGCTGTCCAGGCCGACGCCATGGGCAAAGCCATGGAAGAGATCCGTGAGGAAGTCCTCGGGGCCGAAGAGTCCAGCCGAGCCGCCCATGCTTATCCGAACCTGCAGGCCATCCGTATGGCGGGCGGCTATTCGCAGCCCGTATTCGACAGCCTGAAGGACGAACTCGAGAAGACCGCCGCCCATGCCGACTGGTATGCCGCCCTGGTCGAAGAGATGAAGGACAAGCGCTGGGATTGCCGCACTGTTGACTACATGACTCCCAAGGACTGGAAGGACTTCGTTGCCGAGCAGAAGAAGGGTGCTGCTGCACCCGCCGAAGAAGGCAAGAAGGACGAAAAGGCCGAAGAGAAGAAAGAAGAAGTCAAAGAAGAAGTCAAAGAAACGAAGTAGTCCCTCCCCGTCAGTTCCCCCCTCCCACACAATTCCCCCATAGCATAGTCTGAGCCCCGACCGGCAGGGCCTGTCGAATAAGTCGGCCATTGTCACCTGGTCCGAGCCCCGAATGTGAGGGGCCGTCGAAAAAGTCCAGGGGTTGGGGGGACGGAGTGTACTAATCAGTGCCACGACCGTCAGGGAGTGGGCAACAGCACGTCCACAATAACTGATAAATCTGCATATAAAGCGCACACTAGGGTTCGCAGGCCCGACAATTTCGACAGCCCCGTGAATGAGGGGCTCGGACTTCAATTTGGGGGAGAGGTTTGAAGGAGGGCTACTGGGCGAACTGGATGTTGGGCTGGGGGGCGTCAGAAACGACGCTGGTGGTGTGGTTGGGAGTCTCGTACAGGCTGACATTGACTCCATCTCTGGCGCCGTCAAACACCAGCTTCGGTGCGGTGGCAGCGTTGGGCCGCATGGCGGACCCGAGCACCGCGTGGGGTACCTGCAACACCGAAAGCGAGCGCCCTTGATGCAGATAGCGGTACAAAATGGCAGGGCGTTTCCCCACTCGGGTCAAGCGGGCTCCCTGCAGGCGAGTGGTTCGGTCCTCTTGCAGTGGCGGCATGGGCGGATTTTCCATCCACTTGTTTACCACCGGCAGAATGGTCGCCATGCTCCCCTCTACTTCAGGGGGAAGGGACGCCTCGTGGTTGGCCACAGACTCGGAGATAAGAGACTCCATCTCGGGGGGGGATTCCGGGCGTGACTGAGACACCATGTATCCCAACGTCACCACCAGCGCCAATCCGCCCACGGCGCCCGCTGCCCGTCGCCAGACGCTGCGATCCTGAGTCGTCTGAGCCTTGGCAATCCCCGCAAGCAACCGCTCTCGAACCTCGTCCGGGACCGCGGGTTGCTCGGCCATCTTGGCTCGAATCGCCCGGCGGAACGAAACCCACGCCGCCACTTCTGCGCGGCACGATTCACATTCCTGAAGGTGGCCTTCGAACAGCGCCTTCTCCCGCACTTCAAATTCCCCGTCGATATAGAGATCGGAGAACCGTCTGATCTCATCACACCTCATTGCTACCACCTCGACCTGCCAGTTCGGACCCTCTGGCTTTCCGATAGGAGGAGAACGGCGTCACGTTATCCAGTGACACCTCCTCCTCTCCTTCCGTCTTTCCCTCCGCAAAGGGGTCCACCAGACCCAGCTCTACGGCATAACTCATCAAGAATTTCCGAAGCAACCGCCGACCTCGAAACAGACGGCTCATCACGGTGCCGATGGGGCAACCGATAATCTCGGCGATCTCTTTGTAGGCAAATTCGTCCAGATCGGCCAGAACAACCACCGTTCGAAAATCCTCAGGCAATCGGTCGATGGCTTCCCGGACCACCGTTTTCGAGAACTGGTTGACGAAACTCTCCTCGGCGCTTTTGTTGAGATCCACGAAAGCCGAGACCTCTGCCGATTCCTCGGGCTGGTTGGTCACCCGATCGTTCAGCTCCACCTCGAATACCTTGCGGCGCGCCTGATTTAATCGGGTGTTGCTCATGATCCGGAACAACCAGGCCTTGGCGTTTGTCCCTGGCTCGTACGTCTCTGCCGAGCGAATCGCCTTCAGCATGGTCTCTTGAGTCAGTTCCTCGGCCATCTGCCTGTCCCGGGTCAGGTAAAGACCGAAATGGAATAGTGCATCCAGGTGCGGGAGAAACTCCCTGTCCACCACATTGTCTTGTCTTGCTCGAGCCACGGTGCCCTCCACGTCTCAGGGGGTCAAAACCAACTTTTCTTCTCTCTATTCCCGCCCTTTCTCCCCCGGCCCCCAAGCGTATGCAATGTCTCGCGCGCGTCAAGGTCCAGGCGGCGGCACTTCCCGTGAACTGGCCATTGCGGGGGTGCGACGGGTTTGTCACCCGGGTGTGGAATTTCTCTACGCTCGGTGCAGCCGGTAAGCTCCACAGTATACAGATCTCCCCCAGATCGATGCAAATCGGCGTGTTTAGCCCCCAAAGGGCCTCTTTGGGCCCTGGCCCGCGTTTTGCATAAGATCCCCTTCGTTGACAGGGAGGCACCCATGGCAGATTACCCTGATACCGTTCGGTTGAGTTCCGTTGAAGCGCTGGATGGTTTGTACGGAGCCCAGGAGACCATGGGAGGGTTGGCCATGCTGGACCACGATGGCTCTTCCCAGGCTTCGCAGGCGAAGTCTGGGCGAGAATCCGTGGGCACGGACAGTTCTCTGCTTTTGTACCTGAAGAAGATTGGGACAGTGCCTTTGCTGACTCGAGAAGAGGAAGTCCTTCTCTCCCGGGAGATGGAAGAAGGCCGCGTAGAGGCGCTTCGTTCCTTGCTCTCGGTCCCCTGGGCCTATCGCCACCTGTTCGAGGTCATTGATCAGTTTCTGTCAGGGGTTCGAAACGAAGAAGAGATCGTCGACCTTTCCACGGATTTTGTGACCTTTGAACGACGGAATTGCATCGAAGAGGTCACGCTCCTTCACGGCGAACTGTTGCGGCTGTTTGAAGGTCGTGGTCGTCCGGTACCGCCCCTGGATGGGTTTGCTACGTTCCGCAATGCCATTGACTTTGATGCGGAAGCCGGATTGGAACTGTTTGCGCTGTTCCGTGCCAGTCCTGTGGGACTTCGAGTGCTGCATATCCTCTCTGCCGAGTTCCGAAAACAGGTGAATGAACTGGTCGAAGCGGAGCATGTCGACTTGACCGTTGCCCGCAACTCCTCGGTTCCTAGAAAGGCGCTCAATGGGGAAACCCTGGCCCGTCGCCGACTGGGAGCGTCGCTGTTGGAGCTGCGCACTGTCGCAGCGCACATGGATGCCCACGAACGACGCGCAGCCAGGGCCCGTTCTCGGATGATTCGAGCCAACTTGCGTCTGGTGGTCAACATGGCCAAGCGCCACATGGGCCACGGCCTGCAACTGCTTGATCTGATTCAGGAAGGGAACATCGGCCTGATGAAGGCCGTCGAGAAGTTCGATTATCGCCGTGGTCACAAGTTCAGCACCTACGCCACCTGGTGGATTCGCCAGTGTATTACGCGCACCATTGCCGATCAGGGCAAGACCATTCGGGTTCCTGTTCATCTGGTCGAGAATTACGGTCGTATCTTCCGCACTCGTGCGGAGTTGAAACAACGCCTGCAAAGGGATCCTTCTGATGCCGAAGTAGCCGAGATGGCTGGCCTCTCTGTCAGTCAGGTCAGTCGAACCCTGAACATGACCGCCGAGCCCCTGCCTTTGGATATGCCGGTCGGCGACAGCTCTGCAGAACTCAAAGATTTCATCAAGAACGAGAATGCTCCGGACCCACTTGACGATGTTATCGACAGCAGTTTGCGAGAAGTGACCACTCGGATCCTTAAGTCGCTTCACCCCAGGGAAGAGAAGATTCTTCGCATGCGCTACGGCATTGGCGAGGACCGAACTTTCACGCTGGAAGAGGTGGGAAAGAGTTTCTGCCTGACCCGTGAGCGAATCCGCCAAATCGAGATCAAGGCTCTTCAGAAGCTTCGTTGTTCAGGGCGCCGAGCCATCTTGGAGCAGTTCCTGGAAGACTAACCCTGGTGGGTTCACGCCTCAGGGCCTCCACGGTTCTCACCGCCACGATTCTCAATAATCTGCAGCAAAGCCTTCTTCCCCAGCTTGGTCGCCAAGGCGTTGACCAGCACACGCAACGCAAGCGCCATGCGCCCTTCTCGACCGATGACCTTGCCCACGTCGCTTTGTGCCGCAGTTAATTCAACCACAACCATCGTCTCACTCTCAAGAATAGAGACTTTTACCTCTTCAGGCTTGTCAACGATAGCCTCGATAATGCTTTGAAGGAATTTCTTAATCTCAGCTCCAACTTCTTTCATGGTACAGTCTCCTCGACAAAAGAGCAGTTAACTTGTTGACGAATAGGCTCCATACGGCACAAAGGTAGGGGGCGGGCGACGCCATTTCAAGCACCCCGGGTGGAACCACTTGGTTAACATGGCGAACCCTGGCATGATGCCACCTCTTGGCGCCCGCTGCGGCGGACGGCCTGGTACGGCCTGGTGGGAGGACGGATGGACTCATCGCAATCGACAAAAACGGAATGGAATGCTGCGCTGCGATCGCCGGTGCAGTGGTTGACGGGCCAATTGGCCCAGATCGACGCCCAATGGATTACTGCGGGAAAGAAGGCCAGCGACAAGGTTCTGGTGACCAATGTCGTGTTGACCAGTCTGGTCCTGTTCCTGTTGAACTATGTGGCCATGGATCGTCGGATTCAGACCCAGGTCTCCTGGTTCTTCATCGAGGTCTTTGACATCTGGGACTATTCGATGACGGGCTGGATTCTCCCGGAGCAAATGGCGTTGGCTCAGCGCATCTCCTGGGTCGGTTTCTGTGTGTTGTTCTACCTTGGCATCCCGCTGGTCTTTCATCTTCTGATCCTGCGAAAGCCGGCCTCGGACCTTGGACTGTCGGTCAAGGGGTACTCCAAACACCTGTGGATCTATGTGCTCCTGTTTGTTCCCGTAGGGGCGCTGGTCTTTCTGGTTTCGTTTTCCCAGAGCTTTTAGACGACCTATCCCTTCTATCACAATCCTGCCTCGGTGCGGGCGCTGCTGCTGTGGGAGCTGTTCTATGGCTTGCAGTTTCTCTCCTTGGAGGTCTTCTTCCGCGGATTTATGTTGGCCGAGGCCAAGCTGAAATACGGCTGGCGGGCCATCCTGTTCATGGTGGTGCCCTACGTCATGATCCACTTCGGAAAGCCCGCTGCCGAAACCACCGGGTCGTTGATTGCGGGGATGGTCTTAGGGTTGCTGGCGCTGCGCACAGGCAGCATCTGGGGGGGCGTGACGATTCACATCGCCGTGGCGTGGAGCATGGACTTTGCTTCCATGATCCAGCGGGGAGTGTTTCGCCAACTACCCTGGTGACCGGGCTCGCCCGTGTCCACCTTCAGCGATTTGCCGTCCGTTCGAATGCGAACACTCCCTTCCCGATCCGTGCGATAGAGCTTGATGCCCCGAGTTCTGATGGTGTCCAACGTCTCGTCATGCGGGTGACCATAGCGGTTCCCTTGGGCACAAAACAGGACGGCTATGACCGGCCCAACCTTGTCCACAAAACGGTCACCCGACGCCGTGTGACTTCCGTGGTGCCCCAGCTTGAGAACCTCGGCTTCGATGACTGCCCCCGATGACAGGATCTGCGATTCCGACATACGTTCGGCGTCGCCTGTCAGCAAGAAGTCGATTTCCCCCAAAGAGAGTCTCAAAACCACCGACGTGTCATTGATGTCGGTCCCGTCATCCAGAGTCCAGTCCTGAGGCGGATGAAGCACGACGGCCTTCACCGGCAGTTTCAGCGGCAGTTCGAATCCGGGTTTCACCTGAACCATTGGGATCTTCAGGGTAGCAAGCTTGCGGAAAAGTTTGTCGTTGCTGGGAGTGGAATGAACCTGTCCTGTGTAATAGATGGACTTGACTGTTATCTGTTTAAGAAGGGGCAATACGCCACCCAGGTGATCGTAGTGACTGTGTGTGAAGACCAGCGCGTCCAGGGTCGTGACGCCCTTGGCCCGCAGCGCCTCTAGCACGACGTGCTCTCCCCCTTTGGGGCCCCCATCCACCAACACGTGTTCGCCGGCGGGGGTCGTAATGAGGATGGCATCCCCCTGGCCCACGTCCAGGAACTGAACCTCCAGGACCTCAGTCCCCAGAGGCTGTTCGGTCAGCCGCTTCAGGCGCTCTGCCGCGTCCTGAGAAAATCCCCAAGAAGGGACCAATACCAAAAGGCAACAAAGCCAGAATCGGGAAGCCGGGCGCATGGGATTCCTCAATGGCTGAGAAGATCAAGCAACAGGATACGGTCTTCTTCCTGGATTGCTGCAAGTTCCACTCCAAACCCTGAATCTTCGGGGTGGGAGCCTTCTCGGCGCCAGGAGACAAATCCATCGGCTTCGACCGTCCGACCGCCCGGAATTCGGGCCAGAATGTGAATCGGCATGCCCAACTCAGGCGGCGTGGGAGTCGAAACAAAAAGCCCAGGCATGTCGGAAGAAGGAAGTGGAGGCATCAGTCGGTTGGGTTCGTCCAACAGGATCTCCACCGAAATGGCCGGGTGGCTTTGGGCTACCACGATTTCGCCCGAAGGCGGGGCAACCTCAAACTGGGGAAGGCTATCTTCTTGTGCGGCAATCTGTTCTCCAGACCGCCTTTGTTCCTCGACCCGGGCCTGTACAGCGGCACCCACACGTTCCATCACGGCCTCGCGCTGACGCATGGCCTGATGAAGTCGGTCAGACAGCGGCGAAAGTCGATTGCCCCGCATCTGGGCCGTTTGGGCTGCACCCTCCCAAATGGGGATCAGGCTTCGAAGTTCCTGGGTAAACGTGGCCAGCGATCCCTGAACGTCCACGGGGAATCGTCCCAAGCTTCGGTCCAGATCGGATTTCTCTCGATGGAGTTCCAACTCCTGGGTCTTGGCCATCAACTCCAACTCTCGGGTGCGCAGTTCTTCGGCAGCTTCAATGGCGCTTTGGAGTGATGCGGCATTCGTCTCTGTCTTGTCGAGGGTATCTGACATCTTCAGGAGCAGAGAGTGCATGTGGTCAAGCAGCATTCTCTGCTGCTCAAAACTCTCCATTATGCCTTGCCTCCAGCCAACCGCTTGTGGATGTCCCGAAGGACCTGCATGGCCTCATCGGGGAATCCCGAATTCATGAAGAACTCCAACTCTTCCCGCTCACCGGGCAGGAGTTTAAGCCCCGCTGCCTCCAAACGCGCCGCGTTCACCGGCTGCCGAGACTGGATGCATCGGAGCAGGACCGACAGCCCCCCGATCTCGATGACCTTGCCCCGATTTGGGTCGGGGGGCGGGGCCGAAGCCAGCGCATGTTGAACCAACCGAGACGAGGTGGCCTCAACCAGTGTGCGTTCGTCTGCCCAGTTGTCGGAGAACGAAGGGCCATCGTCCTCGTCTTCCGGGGGAAGCGGGGTCTTCATCTCGTCAGGCAAGTTCCACTCGAGTTCCACTTCCTGGGCGTCGATCTCTCCGCCCCCGCCAAGCCCCAAAGCCTTGAGCGCCGAGGGA
>CAYTWV010000118.1:0-9302 GCA_964442235.1 uncultured Myxococcales bacterium
GTGACATGACGAAGGAGGTCTTTCGGCGAAGAGCACATGTCGTCAGGAGGACCCGTCGAAACGGAGCGACACCTGAGACCCGAGAAGCCGGCTTCAGACCTATTTGAACACGCCTTCACGACCGGCGGGGCCATTCTCTTCGAAGGGCTGCAGGAAGTTTTTGTCAAGGCGCATCAGGCGGTCGAATCGCACCTTGGCGCGATCGTCGGTGTACAGGGCCGTCGGCTTCTTGATTTCGCCGTCGATGAGCATTTCGTTGAAGTCATAGAACTTGGACTTCACCTTGTCGGCGGCCAGGGTGGTTCCGCTAAATCCCACAGCCGTAGCCACCAGAACCAAACCGAATACCAATCTCTTCATGGGACCCTCCACAGTACAGGCGACTAGATTACCCGACGCCTTGGGGCGTTGCAAGCACAATTCCGACTACTTCGCTGCCTCAAAAACCACCGCACTTCCCACGGCACCCAGGGTCCAGTCCGTGGGTTCACCATTTTCCATGACCACGTTCAGGGCACGCTGGATCCAGTCCGGGAAGAAGAACGAGGAGAGCCCGTTGGTGTCCGCCGGCATACACTGCAAATCCAGAGATTCCCACTTGGCAGGGTCACATTTGGCCGGCGACAGAGCCACTTGGGGATCGATGTACTTCCACAGGGCTTCGGCCAGCGGCGTGACGTCCTCTTCCGAGAAGCCCGAGGCCGCTTTGGCCATGCCGGGGATTTCGTCGATCTGTTCGGCGGGCAAATTCGGGGCTACCACGGTCTCCAGGACCAGGACGTAAAACCATTCGTCAGGGCTGAAGGTCAGGGTGGTTTCCACGGTGAAGTCTGCGCTGTCGACATTGGCTTCGAAGGCCACCACGCCCAATTCGGCATCTTGCAGGGCTGCGTCGCTGTACACGCGCCCACCCCGGATGATCTTCACTTTGCCGCCATCGGCCCTTCCTACTCTAAGTGAGATCACCACTTGCTGGTCGGGGCCAGACAGTGGGACTTTGTCGCCCATTTCATAACTCTTGTCGTCCACGGTCACGGTGGTTTCCAGCACGGCCGAAGCGGGAGTTCGTCCCACAAACGTGTGGCGTTTCCGGATGCCCTCCAGCACGCCGTTTACGTCGTCGGATTCGCCCTTGACCCAAGTGGTGGGAAAACCCACGGGGAAAAAGACGTGCCGATCGCTTCCGCCCACCAGGGCCACGTGTATGCCCAATGTAAGCTGAGCTTCGTACAGTTTCATGGATTGCTGATTGCCACCCATGCCCAGGTACTGGGTCGCCTTTTTCATGGTCGGGCTGGCGGTGGTTCCTTTGGCCACTTCCCACTCGGCCAGTTTCTCGGCGGTCAAGGCCGGGCCCATCAAAGCCCAGGCAGCATTGCAGATCTCCATGGCGTCGTGGTTGCGAACGTCCCAGGCAAACAGGATGTCGGGGATGAAGGGGTGATTAATCGAGAAGAGGGCGCCCTGCTTGTGGGCCTCGTCGGCGCCGTGCTGATAGTCGGCGTGGCTTAGGCCGTCGTTGTCCGGATCGTGGGGGATGTGTTCGGTCAATCCCCAAACACCAGCATGTCCCGAGCCGCCGTACTCTTCACCCGGGATTATCACCAGTTTGTCACTCTTCATGTCCGGATCGGCGTGGTGGTCGACGGTGCGGTGATCCGTGATCGAGATGAAGTCCAGCGGATTCCCGACGTATTCGGGGTGGGCCGCCAGGAAGACTGGATCCTCAAGGTACTCGGCCAACGCCACCACAATGGCCACCGAGTCATCGCCGTCGCTGTACGTCGTGTGAAGGTGCAGGTCGCCGGCCATCCAGCCGGCCTTTCGCATGCGAACGCCCGGATCCTCGGCAGGGGGCAATACCACGTCCACTTCGTCCGGAGAGTCCAGGTCGGCGTTGCCCACATCCCCTTCCGGTGCCGTGTCAACGGTATCCAAGGGCTGCTGGTTTACGTCCTGTCCCAGGTCGGCAGCGGTGTCCTTCGGATCCGTATCCTTGTCCGACGAACAGGCCCCACATGCCAAAACCATACAAAACGCAAGACTCCATCCACTTCTCATGTTTCCCCTCCGTGTCATGCGAGGCCCTAATCAAACCTTCGCAGGGTATCCGGTAACGTTGGGCCGCTCAAGGCTCATGTGTGCCCCGGGGCTTGGAACGGTCTCGTGGCAATTCAGGCGGGGTTGGGGCTTGGGGAAGGGGCAGCCGCCACTTCCCCATTGGCAATCCCACGGCGAAGCCACCTTCGAGAGCGAAAAGGAAGGGGTCAGGGGAAGGCCTCTTCCCCTCCCAGGCGCGGCAGCGGTCCTTCGCCACGCATGGAGTACTGCCCTCCCTGCGCCGCTGCCGGGCACGGCGGGGGCGAGGGATCGCCCCCGTACCCCCGAATATTAATGCGGTGGCTAGCGCCGAAATGCGCCAGTGGAGAAGGGGCGCGCCCCTTCTCCACGCCTCTTCCCCGAGGATCGACTTTCCACGCGCCGCTTCGGGGTTGCCGGTCACGCAACCGTGGACGTCCACGGCGTCCTGACGTACTCTGGCGTGCGCATCGGAGGGACTATCATGAACCGTTTGAGCTGGAATCTGGTGGTGTTGGCGACGGCTTTGGGGCTTGGAGCGGGCTGCTCCAGCGAGGCGGATTCGAAGCAGGATGTGGGAAATGGCGACGTGACCCCCAGTGACGTGGCCATGGATCAAAGCGCCGATTTGGCTACCCCAAACGACCTGGCATCCGAAATTCTCCCGCCGCAAGACGGGGTGGAGCAAGACCTGGTTGTTACCAATGCCTGTCTGGAAAAACTGGCCCACCGAGAGCCTTTTGCCCTGTTCGGCGACGGTCCAGACACCCAGATCCATGTGGACGCTGCGTTTGATGGCGAGGCCGTTTGGGTGGCGTTTAATGCGCCGGCCGAAGGCTCCAGCAGCTTTGCGGTTTTTGTGACTCGAGTCGGGTGTGATGGAAGTGTGCTGGTTGCCCCCACCGAGATCTCCAATCCCGATGCCGGCAATCAGGTGGACCCCGAGATTGTGGTCAGCGGCGACAAGGTGCTGGTTGCATGGCAGGCAGACAGCGGGATTTTCCCCAACAATATGGATATTCCTTACCGGGTGTTCAGTTTGGACGGTTCAGACTTGACGGACGTGTATGGCGTGGTGCTTCCCAAAATCGCCGGCACCGAAGAGCCCGGATCCATCTGGATGCCCAGGGCCGTTGGGGATGGAAAGGGGGCGTTCTGGCTGGCCGGAAGTCTTGCCTTGGCAGAGTTCACCGGATTTCAGATGTTCCTGCAGCAGTTGACCGACACGGGGTTGCTTCAAGGCGATGCCCTGCATGTAAAACCCGAAGTGTCGCTCAGCCAGGTCTATCCGGCGGTCGCTTTGGGAAGTGACGGTGCGGTGTGGATCGTCTGGTCCTCGGAAGCCATCGAAGGCGACCCCGAAATTCTGTACGGATCCATTCCCAAAGGTGCCACAGGCCTGGAACAGGTTTACAAGGCCCGCAAAGAGGGTGCGACCTCGGCCGGCGACCTGGTGACGGACCCATCCGGCCAGGGTTTCCTGGTCTATACCGCCGAAGTCGGCAGCGAAACCGATGTGTATGTCAGGCCGCTGGATCCAGCTTCGGCCGCACTTCGCTCTTTTGGTGCTGCCGGATCCGTCGACCACTCGGGGGTGGTCCGATTGGGCAAAAACGGCGGAGGGGCCGTGGCCTGGTATCGCAATGTCTCGGGACTGAAAAACAACATCTTTGCCCAACCATTCGAGTATAACAACGGGATGTTCTCTGTCTCAACCAGCTCTATCCAGGTTACGCCAGAAATTGCTGCGCCTTATGCACTGTCGTTTGAGCATTTGGGTGGGGGATATTATTTTATTGCATGGTCGCAGGGAAATAATCCAAAGTTCCGGGTATATGGAACATTTGAGTCGTTGTAGCCTGCGGAGGGCCCCATGAACCGAATCCCTTCCCAACGGATTCCCATCCTGTTTCTTCTGGCAGCGCTGCTGGCCGGATGTTCCTCGAAGCAGGCCAACGGGGACCTTTCGGCACAGCCCGATGGCGGTGATGCAACTGACGTAGCGACGGGGGGTCAGGCAGCAGACCTGCCTTCCGGGGCCGATGTGGATGTGGCATCGGATATGCGGACCCAAGAGGTTCAGGACCTGGTGTTGCCGCCCGTGCCGCCTACGTTTGAATATGATGTGGTCTTCCCCTCGGAACCCGCCAACGTGCCGTTGCCCGATGGGGTCAAACTTCGGGTCATCTCGCTAAATGTGTATGGCGGAAAGATGGCCACGGCACAGACCATTGGGGCCTATCTGGCTTCCATGAATGTGGACTTGATCGGATTGCAGGAGTGTTCGGCGGAATTTGGCCAGCAGATTGCCGCAGCGGCGGGCTTTCCAAACACCTATGGTGACGGTGTTGTGATAATGGCCAAAACGGCGCTGCTGAATCCCGCAACGGTCTCGGTTCTTGGCGGGCGTGGCTTTGTGCGGGCGGACACCGTCATTGGCGACCAGACCTTCCGGTTCTATAACACCCATCTAAGTTGGAACGTGCAGGGGAACCTGGAATTTCGCTACTTCACCGACCAGTATCTTAAGCAGGACACCTCACCTCGAATCGTCATGACGGGCGATTTTAACGACGAACACTACAGCACCCAGAACACGATTATGGAAGAGTGGGGGCTTGACTGCTTCACCGCAGCGGGCATCTATCCGGGCCAGCGCATTTCCTGGCCTTCGTTCGGGTTTGACGATACCGAGGGTTCCCAGCTTATCGACCTGGTCTGGTTCCGCAAAGACAACCCGGCCATTGTGTTAAGTGCGGCGCCTCAGAACGTGCCGGGACTGCTGTCGGATCACAAGCCTGTGCTTGCCGAGTTGTTGTTCCCCAAAGGGGACGAGACGTTCCAGGACGATCCGTTTGCCGCACTTCGAGACCCACTGCGGGGCTTCCCGTCGCAGCTTCCCCCCAACCAACTTCTGAACCCCGGGGCAGAGCAGGGCCTGGAGGGCTGGGAGATTGGAGGCCAGGCCCAGGTCGCAACACAGCGAGAACACCAGTCTCCCCGAACGGGTGACGCCATGTTTGCTGGCGCTTCAGAGGGTCTTCCCACGGGTCAGTACTGGTCTTGGGGCACTCAAAAAGTCGATGTTTCGACGTATGCGGCCACCGTGGATGCCGGGCTCGGCGTAGCCTGGGTTACGGGCTTTATGACCACCGGTTACCAAATTGAAGAGAAAGACGGTGAAGTCAGCAACGTGCCTAAACCCTACGATGATGCCGAGTTGATCCTGGAGTGGCTGGATGGCCAGGGGCAAACGCTGGGGAGTTGGAGTTCCGGACGTCGTGACACGCTGGCCTGGCATCGTGCAGCGGGTCGAGTGGCGCTTCCCCCGGGCATTCGCACGTTGCGCCTGACCTGGATGTCCCATCACAAAGAAGCCAATGGTCCCTCCAATGATGGGCTGTTTGACGATTTGTATCTGGGTTTTGGCGCAGTAGACCAGCCCCACGACGTGTTGGGGCCCAATCTGCTGGGTGGAGGCGGCGGCGAGTCGGGAAACCTGGAAACGGAAGCCGCATCGGCGTCAGGAACGGCGGCTGTTTCCCAGCAGGGCAAATCCGTTTGGTCCGTGGCGACGGATCTGCTGCCTATGGGTCCATGGGGGATCTTCCCCTTTGCCCCCTGGTCCTGGTCGGGCAAGGGCTTCTTGGTGGCCACTTCCAAGGGATTGCCGGCAGCGGAGCGCGATGGCGCATGGGGCCGGGCGTGCTGGTCGCTGGACCTTTCGCCCTGGGCCGAGTGGATTGACGGGGATGGCATGGATTTGCTGGCTACCGGTTGGTTGCGGAACTCTATTGGGCGTTCCGGCGGGCGGCTGTTTGTGCAGTTTGGCCAGGAATCAGGCGCTCCGGCAGACGAGCACATGGTGGTCCGGGGCGCCGAGTGGACCCAAACCGAGGATCGGCAGAGTGTGCCAACGGGTGCTCGTGAGGCCCGTTTCTGCGTCGAGGCGCAACTGAAAGACGTGGATGATCCGATCTTTGCAGATGGTCTGAGTGTGACGCCCGTGCGACGGATGCCCTGAAGGCCCCCGAATTGGGGTACGAGGCGACAGCCGCTTGTCTGAATTCCATTCCATCAGTTATGATGCCGCCTGTTGGTGGAGGGCAAGATGATTCATCGGGTTCGTCTGTTCATACCGTTGCTGGCTGTGGCGCTGGGGTGGGGCGGGGTTTGGGGAAACACGGCGCTGGGGCAAGTGGGTGCGGCTCAAATCCGTGAGGGGGGCGATCCCCAGGCCATGGAGCAGTTTGAAGCGGGCCTGACGCTTTTTGGAAAGAACAAGTTCGAGGAGGCGCGCCCCTATTTTCAGCGGGCAGCGGTGATGGACCCTCAGTTCAAAGAGGCTCACTACTATTGGGGTGCGACCTACGAGCAGGTGGGCAATTGCAAGGATGCGCTGCCTCATTTTAAGAAGGTGCTGGAGTTGGATGGGCAATTCCCGCACGGGCTGTATCTAGCCGCTCGATGCTCGTGGGAGCTGGGCGATAAGGCCCAGGCCGAGGCGTGGGCGCTGGCCGGAGCGGCGCTGGACAAAAACCACATTCGTTTGAAGTTCATGCTGGCCATGATTGCCGGCGATAAGGGCAATTCGGAAGCCGAAATCAGCGGCTATCGGGAAGTGATCCAGAAAGAACCGACCTTCTTTGAGGCCTATTTCAACCTGGCCCTGGCGCTGATGGACAAGGGCAACGTCGAAGAGGCGACCCGCATTCTGGACGAGGCCTCCAAATACACCTCGGAACGTCCCGATGCCCTGGAAGAGCTGGCCGCAGCCATGATGAAGAGTGGCCAGGGCCAGAAGGCCATCGGCCTTTACAAGATGCTGGCCAAACAGCGCAAAGACGACGCCAACCTGTTCATGACGCTTGGCACTCTGGAGATCAAGGCGGGGTTGCTTGCCGATGCCGTGGTGCACCTGGAGACGTCGTTGGGCATCGACAAAAAGCAGGGCGACACCTGGTTTAATCTGGGTCTGGCCAAAGAGTCGCTGGGGGATGCCAAAGGCAGTCTGGCAGCGTTCGAACAGGCGTATGCGTTGAACCCAAAGGACCTGGATACGGTGTTTCGACTTTCGGTGGCGTATGGCAAGGCCAATGATACGGAGCGGGAAATTCAGCTCATTCGGGAAGTGCTAAAGCTGGCGCCCGACCAGCCCGAAGCGTTGTACAACCTGGCCAGGGCGCTGACGCAAGCCGGCAGGATGGAAGAGGCCGTAGAGGCCTTAGAGGCCGTTTCCAAGCGGGATCCCAAAGACGCCGACGTGCTTTACAGTCTGGGCGTGGCCCACGAAAAGTTGGGCCATTTTGACAAGGCAGCAGAGTGGTTGGAGAAGGCGGCAGAGGTTCGTCCGGGTCACGAAAAGACCCAATACGCACTGGGGGTCGTGTACCAGCGTTTGGGACGAACCGAGGAAGCCCGAGGCCGCTACGAAGAGGCGGTTCGGAACAACCCCAACGATGCCTTCAGCCGATATGCGTTGGCGCAGGCGTTGGAGTTGGAAGGCAAGTTGGACGATGCCTATGACGAGTATGAACAGGCCACTCGGCTGGACCCGGGGATGACCGATGCCTGGATTGGCCAGGGTTCGGTCCGGCAGCAGCAGGGGCGGATTAAAGAGGCCGTAGAGAAACTGGAGCGGGCCGTGACCACCAGTTCGGCCAATGGGGCTGCGTTGCTGGCGCTTGGTCGTGGGTACTACACGTTGGGGCAGTTTGACAAAGCCTCGACGATGCTGATGAAGGCGCAGAGTGTTTTGCCCGATGATCCGGCGGTGATGCACGTGTTGGGACTTGTGGATGCCCGGTTGGGGCGGCTGCCGCAAGCCGAGGCTCGTTTCCGGGCAGCGCTGGCGTTGGACCCGGCCAAGGTGGAAATTCGCTACGATTTGGGCCTGGCTCTGGCGGGTCAAAAGCGCTTCGCCGAAGCCTTGCCCGAATATGAGAAGGTGGTGGAAGCCAGGCCGGACCTGAAGCTGGCCCAGTACGAAAAGGGCCGCTGTCTGCATGCCATGGGGCGGCTGGCCGAGGCCGCCACCGAATTGGAAGAGGTCCTGGAGTCAGGAGTAGGTCCCGAAACGTTGCGGCGCGATTTGGGGTTGCTGCAGCTTGGGCTGAACAATTGGGCCAAGGCTTCCGAACTTTTGCAGAAGCTGGTGCAGAGTGGGAACGAAGAGGTCGATGTATTGTATGGGTTGGCCTATACATTCTTGCAGACGGGACGCAGCAGCGAAGCCGTGCCTCTGCTTGAAAAGGTAAAGAAACTTCAGCCCGCCCATCCCGAGGCCAGAAAGGCATTGGCCAAAGCGTATGCCGATTCCGGGGACCGAGAAAAGGCCCGGCTGGAGTTGGAGGGAGCCCTGGGCCAGGGGACCAGCGTGACGACCAGCCAGCGCATGGGCCTGGTTGTGGAGTTGCTTCGGGCCAAAGAGTGGGACCGTGCACGAAAACAACTGGATGAGGTTTTGAAGGCCGAACCCGACCATGTGGATGCCAATCTGATGTTGGCGTCGCTGGGCGAAGAGACCAAGGATACCTCGTTGGCGATAGTGCACTATCAGAAGGTATTAAAGGTGCAGCCTGCCAACTTCCAGGCGCTGTTCAACCTGGGGGTGTTGAAGGCTCAGGCAGCGGAACTGGAGGAAGCCGAGAGGCTGTTTGCGGCCTGTACCAAAGCCAAGCCCGGGGATGGGCCAGCGTGGCGCAATCTGGGTATTGCCCGGCTGAAGCTGAAGCGATTCCAGGAAGCCATGGATGCGTTCCTTCAAGCCCAGAAGATCAATCCCCAGGATGCAGACATGCAGCGGGCGTTGAAGGTGGTGCAAGAGCACTTGGACGCAGCCAAGGCCAACGGTGGTGGCAGTGGAACCAACGGCGGCAAAACCAACGGTGGTCGTGTGGGAGCGGCGCCCGCAGGCTTCAAAGAGGGCATTACGTGTTATACCAACGGGGACTTTGCCTGTGCCGAGAAACAACTGACTGCGGCCTCCAAAGCGGCCCCGCAGCATCCCGATGTATGGCGGGCGCTGGGGCTGACGTATCGGGCGCAGGACAGACTTCCCGAAGCCTGCAAAGCCCTTCAAAAATCGCTGTCATTGTTGCCCGCTGACGCCGAACAACTTCCTGCGGTCCAAGTGGACATGGCGACCGTATGGGTGGAATCCGAGAAATTCGAGGAGGCCATCACGCTGACCGGTCCGCTCCGCCGTCGCCTGGCCAACATGC
>CAYTWV010000118.1:9312-10572 GCA_964442235.1 uncultured Myxococcales bacterium
GGAGGCCATCACGCTGATGAACGAATTGGTGCTGGCGCATCCCGAAGAGTGGGATGGCTGGTATACCCTGGGGTTGGCCCTGGATGGGGCGAAACGATCGGCCGAAGCGGTGGTGGCCTACAAGAAGGCGTTGGAGGGCAAACCGGACGATTCGTACTATCTGTACAACTTGGGTGTTTGTTTATGGAACCAGGAGATTTGGGAAGAGGCCGAGGTGACGCTGAAGCGCTGCACGGTTGTGGCCCCGGACCTGCCCAACTGCTGGTTGGGGTTGGGAATGGTGCAGGTGCAGATGGGCAAGAAGGCCGAAGCCAAGAGCATCGTGCCCACCTTGAAGAAGTTGGATCCTGCCATGAGCAAGCAGCTTGAGGCCGAATTGAAGAGGTAGGGCCAGACTGAGGGAGGAAGGATGAAGGAGGAAGGAGGAGGGAAGAAGGAGGAGGGAAGAAGGAGGAGGGGAAGGAAGAGGGAACCGGGGGGCGCTTTACAGAATTGGGCGGCGTGCGTTATGGTGTGCGCCGACCAACGGCTTGGAGGCTGGGTGTCGTGAGCGGGTCGAAACGGATAAAGGCAGTATTGGCGGCGGTGGCTCTGGGGTGCAGCGTGTTGCTGGCCGTGTGGCTGCTGATTCGCCCGGCCTTTGTGCCTGAACCGCCCACCCACGCACAATGGCTTGAGGCCGCCACCCTGATTAAAGAGCAGTGGAAGCCCGGCGATGCCGTGCGCATCGAGCCCTTCTGGCTGACCGCGGGCCGCATCTATTTCGGAGATCTGGATGGCGGCAAACGGGAACCCTTCCGGATCCTGGATTTGCACCGTACGTTGGATGTGCCGTTCTTGATGACCTATCAGCGGGTCTGGCTGGTCTCGGCGGTAGAGTCCGCAGAGCAGGACTGGTCCGAAGCCATGGTGGGTGCCACGTTAGAGGATTCTTGGAGCCTGGGGGCCTTGCGAGTGGATCTGTTTTTGATGCCTGAAGAGGCCATTGGGTTGAATCTGGTCAAAGACCTTGAGCGGGTTCGTGTAATTCGAGACCGTGCTGGAGAGCCCTCGCCGTGCAAGCTGAATCGGGGCTCTGGTGTGTTCCAGTGCGCAGTGGGCGGGAAGTATGACGTGAAAGTAGAGACCCGGGAAGTGGCCGGTGGGCCCAGACGATGCCTGCTGGTTCGGCCCATGTCCGATGGGGCCGCAACCCGATTGGAAGTGGACTTGCCAAGCCAGCCCGGGGTTTTCTCGCTGCGTTTTGGCAATACCGCCGGA
>CAYTWV010000119.1:0-10448 GCA_964442235.1 uncultured Myxococcales bacterium
GCCAGCAAAGACGTCTCGACCCCCAAGGATACAACCCCAGATACGGCTGATGTGGCTTCGGATACGGCCACAGGCGATTTGGCCCCAGCCGAGGTGGCCGAGGATACCCAGACCTTTGTTCCCATCGCTCCCCACATCGAAGAAATGGAACCCTATTCCATCGTCTGGCTGGCCGGAACACCCTATGAAATGGGCAAACAGCATGGGGAGTTGCTTCATGACGCCATCGGCGATGCCATGGAATTTGTGGCTCAGGATGCGCTGCTTAGCAACCTTCCCAAACTGGCCCAAAGCATGGGAATCATCGAAATCGCCCAGGCAAACTCCTATCAGGACATCCTGGACGAGTGCCAGGGCATGGTGGATGCGACCGCCGACGTGGGATACAACATGGAGTTCTGCCTGGCATTAAACTTCGGCGACGTCATGTTGGAGTACATGGAAACGGGCATCCCGGAACAAGAATTCCCGGCCCCTGGCTGCTCGGGCGTTATTGCCCGCGGCGAAGCCACCCCCGACGGAGTGCTGAGACACACGCGAAATCTGGATTGGGGCAGCATGGATATCTCGATTATCCACCGGCACCCGGTCATCTTCGTGCGTCAGCCCACCGACGGTATTCCCCACGTCTATGTGGGTTTCCCCCTGAACCTCAGCCCCTACACCGGCATGAACCTGGCCGGCATCTCCATCGGCTCGCACGAGGCCGAACCCCTGGACAAAACCCAGAACTCGAAGAAGGGCCGCAGCCACGTCCAGATGGTTGCCCAACTGCTGAAGAAGGCCCACAACCTGACCGAGGCCGAAACCTTCATTCGGGCACAACAACACATGTCGACGGAAATTCTGGTGGTTGCCGATGGTCCCAATATGGACGGCGGCGTCTTTGAAATGACCGGCAAGGGCATGGCCGTTCGAAAACCCGAATCCGACGTCATCTGGGCCACCAATCACTTCATGCATCCTGACATGGTCCCGCTTCACGCCGCCGTTGGCCCCGGCAGTTCGCTGAGATTCAAACGTTTCTCTCAGCTGGTGCCGCCTGAAGGCCAGGATTCCCTTTGGGGCCAACTGGACCCCGCCGGCATGGCAGCAGTCATGCGTGACACCGTCAACTCCGACACCGGTCTCGTTGTGCCCGACGAGGAACTGGAAGCCATGGACTGGGACAACGACATCGGCATCGGCAGCAACGGCCCCATGCATTTTGTGGTCTTTGAACCGGCCAGCCACCTCTTCTATGTGGCGGCAGGCGTGCTTCCCATCCACAAGCAGCCCTACAAATGCTTCAATCTGGAAGCACTGCTCGGCCTGGAAGTCACACATCCCTGCCCCGGAGACATTGCCGTTCCCGAAGCTCAGTAGCATATTTCCCCAGACGGCAATGCTTGACCTGTACGATCTGACCACGCTTGGCGGCCTTGAACCCAGGAGGACCGCATGATTACGGCGATGCCACTCCATGATCGAATCAGGGATGTTGTCGCCCACCACAGCCTGGGCGTTCTGGCTACCCATACCAAGGGATTCCCGCACACAAGCCTGGTCGCCGTACTGTTGGCAGAGGGACTGGATTACCTCTATTTTGCGACCCCTCGGACCACCCAGAAATATCGAAATATGCAGTCCGATGAGCGTGTGGCCCTGTTCTTCGACAACCGTCCTCTGGTTCAAGACGCCAGAGATGGGGTAGTGGCCATCACCGCATACGGGTTTGCCAAAGAGATCTCCCCGGCGTTACGACTTCCGCTGGAGCGAGCCTATGAGGCGGCACACCCAGAGCAAGGCTTCTTTTTGCACCAACAGGAATCCGCGTTGGTCCAGGTGGAAGTCGAAAGATGGACCCTGGTCACTCGCTTTCAGGAGATCCAGGAATACTGGCTTCGGCCCGAGGCAAACCGCAGCGAATGAAACCCGAAAACCGCTGGCCAGAGGTTCACTTTGCAGCCCATTCACGTAACTTGTGCCATCATTGAACATAACGGACGTGTCCTGGCGGCCCAGCGTTCGGCCCAGATGCATTTGCCCGGCAAGTGGGAGTTTCCAGGCGGCAAAGTGCGAATCGACGAGACGTTGGAAGCGTGTCTGGTTAGAGAGATCCAGGAAGAACTGGGGTTGGACATCTCGGTGCTTCAGGCCCTGGAACCCGTGGAGCACCGATATGCGGACAAACACATCGTACTGCATCCCTTTGTGTGTAGCCTTGCCGGCGGCACACTTCGGGTGGCCGAGCACCAGCAGGTACAGTTCCTGCCACCCCCTGAACTTGCACACCTGGATTGGGCCGCTGCTGACATCCCGGTGCTTCAGCAGTGGGCCCGCTTCCACCACCAAAACGGCGAACTCCCCTCAATCGCCTAGTTGGACTCGGTGGCACCCGACGACTCGGTCGCACCCGGGCCCTGGGGCGTCTGTGCCACGACCGTGAGGGAGTGGGCGTCCGATGGTGGCCGCCCCGATTGAAGCCATGGGGGTAAACAACGCCTATGGCGGACCAACAGGAAGGATAGGAAGATGACCACCAACTTGAAGCCATGGAACCTGCTGTTTCTGCTCCCCTTGCTGACCGGTTGCCCCGACACTTCGGGACAGAAAGGCACCGATTGGACCCAACCGGATTCCGCCGACGCCTTCATACAGGATGTCGCGGATCTGCAGTCAGAGGTGGGACCACGTGCAGATTCCACGGACTCCGTCGAGGCCGTGACTGACACCGTAGCCCCCTCTGACATCGGCGCCGACACGCTGCCCCAGGACATCGAGCTGGATACACCCGACATCCAGCCGACCGACGAACCAGGGGTTGCAGGCCCGGTGACCGTTACTGTGTTGCTGGAGGCGACCTATTCCACACCGGACATTACGGTTCCCTACCAGTTGCTGCGCTTGCAGGCAAACGGGGCAGCGCCCACATACGCTCAGTGGTTTCCACCGTACCCCGAGGAGGGGGTCAGGCCGGCCATGCTGGTGACACGACCCTACGATGGCATCGACTGGACGGGCGAGGCGGTGGACCAGAAGTGGGCCGCCCGAGGGACCGGGGCCTTTCCGGACGACGATGAGCCCAGTTATGGGCCGGGAAGCAGCCAGATCGGCTATACAACACTGCCCCACCTGAAGGCAGCGGAAGAGGCCGTTATCTACCGAATTCATAAGATGGGCGCTTTGTTTGTGTACGGCAGGTACTATGCTGGCGGCAGTATCTGGAATGAAGTGGACGACATGACCACTGGATTGGCATTCCTGGGCCAGCAGAGCAATGTGGATTCCACTCGTATCGGCATCTTCGGGGCTTCTTGGGGTGGGTTCGAGGCCGTCTATGGTGCGGCCTATGCTCCCCCTACCGCCGTACCCAAGGTGGGTGTGGCCTTGGCTCCTTTGGCCCTGATGGACCAGCAGATCCAGTATCTGACGCAAATTCTGCCCCAGTCCGGGGCCCAACCGCAGATTCTGCAGCAGTATCAGACATTTTTTGAACCCTACGTCCGGCGCATCTACGCCTCGACCAATGGGGCACCGGACGCACCCAACAGCGACTATTCGTTCTGGGACGCCCAGGCCTTGGCCAAACGCACCACGACGCAGTTTCTGCTGATCCACGACCAGTGGGACACGCTGGTGCCCTTCGTGCAGAGTGAAACCCTTAACCAGTTGAATCCCGAGGTGTTCCACCCCCTGTTCATGTACCAGGGTGCCCCCCGGGATTTTGACACGCTGACCATGAGCCACGGGCCAATGTTGGTTCTGGAGAATAAGTTTCCAGCCATTTACTCCTTCTATTATAGCTTTGCCCTGACCCGCCTGCTGGCGCCATCCGAGACGGTTCTTGTGCTCTTCGAGCCCGAGTCCATGCGACTGTTCTTCCAATCGGTCCGACAATACCAATTGGCCGGGCATCCGGTTTCCTGGGCTGCTCCGCTGCTGATTGACATGTGTAAGCCCAACGTGACGGTGGTGGATTCCTCGGCAGCAACCTGGACGACCAAGCTGGGTGCGCAACTGGTCGCCGACGAACTGAATGCGGTTTGGAACACGTCGTTGACGCCCGGCGACGTGGAAGCGGCCTTGACCCAAGGGCTGCCGGAGTAACACGCGGGTCCCCGGTCCACGCGGCCTTGCTGGAGTGGGACAGAGTTTACCCTTCGCCGCCACCAGAGACAGAGCGACCCTGGCCCAGACAGGCTTTCACACAAATCCCGCAGATGCGTTGGCCCAGGCGTGGGATATTGCGGAACTCCGAGAGTTTCTTGTGGCAGGCTTCCAGATCGAAGTGATCGACGTCGTCATGGATGGCCTGGGCCGGGCACAAAACACCACAGGCGTTGCACTGCCCACAGCGTGATTCCATGGGCACGCCTGGTTGAATCGGCGCATCGGTCAAGACAGCGACCAATCGCCAGCGGGCACCCAACCTGGGATGCACCAGCAGGTTGTTCCGGCCATGCCAGCCCAATCCAGCCTGGAACCCCAAGTGTCGATGGGACATATGGGCGATACGGTCTTGTGCATCCAGGGTCTGGGAGGCCGGCACAGGCAAGGCCTGAAACCCGGCCCGGTCCAGTTCCAGAGCCAGTTCCAGCGCCAGTTTGTCCAGGGCATGATTCAGTTGGCGATAGTGACTGTAATAAAGGGCATTAGGCCGGTCTTGTAGGGTTTGCAGCACGGGGCCCATGACGGGCAGGCCAAACACCACCGCCATGGGCAGATCACAATTCAACCGCCATCCTGCCTCGGGGAAGGTCTGCCGATAGTCTGCCACACGGCAGGCCCCCACCAGATCATCCGGCAGGGGCTTTAGAAAACGCTGAATGTCTTGAAGATTCACGAAGGGCCCCGGAGGCTACTTGATGCCGTTGGTGACCGTAATGGAGTAATTGGCGCAGCCCTGCGGCCAGCCCGGACGACGGTAGACACGGACGTAATAGTATTCGGTCTGATCCGCACAGAAGTTCTTGCCGGTCGCTCCCATGCCCACGGGCTCCGGATAGCTGGTCTGGACTGTGGAGCACGGGCATTCACCGATTTCGGTCGTACTATTACGGAAGTCGGTATAGTACCCGAATTCATCGGAACCGGTACACAGGTTGTCGGCCGGGCCGCACGACCCTCGATAGATGTCGAAAAGGTACTGGCTATTGGGATTACCCGAGAAACGCACCCGCACATTGTAGGTATCGCAGGAGGTATCGGCTTTGTCCACGGCTCGGAACACGTACCAGTCTTCGTCGCCGTCGGGCAGAATGTTACCCGTGGTTACCACGGTTACGCCGGTATCCTCCAGGGTCCCAAGATTGTACGCGCTGCCGCACGAATCACCGGTGATCTCATTAGCATCCTCGCCGCACTCGCAGCCGTCGCTGGATACGCCGTTGAGGTCGTAGAACGTGCCGTAGCAGGCTTCAATTTCGCACTGGCCTTGGTTGCACCTGGGGGTGGCGTTGGCCAGGCTGGGGCACAACGCGAACCCGGTGCCCTCGTCGATGGACGCATCACAATCATCGTCAACCAGGTTGCAGAGTTCCGCTGCCGCCGGATGGGTGCTGGGAACCGTGTCGTTGCAATCGCCCGTCCCCATGCTGCAAGTGCTGGCCGAGATCAACTCCATGTTCTTGTCACAGTAGTTGTCGTTGTCGTCGTCGCAGCCTTCGTCGGTTTCGTCGTTGCAGTCGTTATCCCTGTCGTCGCATTTCTCCGTGGCATCGGGATTGACGGACTTCAACGTGTCGTTGCAGTCGCCACCAGCGCTGACGGTGTAGGGCGGAGATCCGGCGCACATGCACCGCGTATTCTGGATATCGCCAAATCCATCGCCGTCTCCGTCCTTGTAGAACCAGATACAACCCGAAGCCCCCAATTCATCCACACCGTCGGCGCAGTTGTCGTCCACGCCGTTGCAGTATTCGGTGGCCCCAGGATGGATGCCGCCGATGGAGTCATTGCAGTCGCCGGGCATCTTGGTGCTGTAGTTGCCCACCGCAGAACATAGGCACTGGGTATCGGACCCCACACCATAACCGTCCCCGTCCGCATCGCGGTAGTAGGTCTGGCACTGGCCCGTAGCGCCTTCGTCGGTCTGGTTATCACAATCGTTGTCCAGGCCGTCGCACAGTTCCGGCGCCAACGGATAGACCTGGGCGCTGTTGTCGTTGCAGTCACCCGACGTCAACGTCGAGTAGACACCGTATGAACTGCAGAAGCAGCGGAAGTCTGAAATCAAGCCATAGCCGTCGATGTCGTTGTCACGATAGAACTGGGTGCAGGTCTTGGCGTTTTCTTCGTTGTAGACGCCGTCGCAGTCGTCATCGAACGACGTGGCGCAATCTTCCTGGGCACCCGGATTGACGGATTTGACCGAGTCGTTGCAGTCGCCGGTCCCTGCGGCCGAATAGCCGTCCCCAGCGCTGCAGCGGCACTGCATATCGCCCGAGACGCCATAACCGTCGCCGTCGCTGTCCTTGTAAAGGTTCGTGCAGCCCTGGGCGCCGACTTCGTCCTGCTGACCATCACAGTCGTCGTCCACAAAACCATTGCACAGTTCGGGAGCGTTGGGGCGGATTGAGGCGTTGTTGTCGTTGCAGTCACCGCCCACCGTGGCGGTGTACCCGCTGCCCGGGCTGCAGGTGCAGATGTACTGCGTCGAGACGCCGTATCCGTCGCCGTCCAAATCCTTGAAGTAGTTCGTGCACGTGGTGGCGTTCTCGTCGATCTCTCCATCGCAGTCGTCATCAGCCCCGTTGCACAACTCGGTGGCGTTGGGACGAATGACCGTGGAGCTATCGTTGCAATCGCCGGCCACACTGGCCCGGTAGTTGCCCGATGGGCCGCACAAACACTGGGAGTCGGTGGTGGTGCCGTACCCGTCGCCATCCACATCTTTGTAGTACAGCGTACATCCAATAGCGTTTATCTCGTTTGTCTGGCCATTGCAGTTGTCATCCACATTCACCGTATTGCAAGATTCCGCTGCGTTGGGATTGATGGACGCCTGAGCATCATTACAATCGCCCGAGACCAGGGTCGAGTAGGATCCGCCCGCCGCACATCGGCACTGGGTGTCCGCAACCATGCCGAAGGTGTCTCCGTCGGCATCCATGTAGTAGTTTTTGCAGCCCGTGGCACCGGCATCGTCGGTCACACCGTTGCAGTTATCGTCCTTGCTGTTGCAGGACTCCACTGCGGTGGGATAGATCGACGGATCGCCATCGTTGCAGTCCCCACCCACATTGGCCCGATAGTTGCCGTCGGCCATGCAGAGGCACTTCTTGTCGTTGGTGAGGCCAAACCCGTCGTTGTCGGCATCTTTGAAGAAGTCCGAGCAAGAGGGAGCGCCATCGTCAGGAACCAGGTCGCAGTCATCGTCGACGTTATTGCACAACTCGGGCGCATTGGGCCGAATGGACGGATTGGAATCGTTGCAGTCCCCGCCCCCCGACATGCAGGTGGTGGGCGTGCCAACGATGGTCATGCTTAAGTCGCAGAAGTCGTCGTTGTCATCGTCACAGCCCTCGTCCACGTTGCCATCGCAGTTGTTGTCCTTGTTGTCGCAGATCTCGACACCATTGGGTTTCACCGCCGCATCGGTGTCGTTGCAGTCGTTGCCGCCGCTGGGGCAGATGGGCGGGAAGCCCACCACCGACATGGTCAAATCGCAGAAGCCGTCGTTGTCGTCGTTGCAGCCTTCATCCTTCCCGAGGAGGCAGTTGTTGTCCTTGTCGTCGCACTTCTCCTGGGCCCCGGGGTTGATCAGTTCGTTGTTGTCATTGCAATCGCCGCCACCCAGCGGGCAGACCGACGGGGTTCCGACCACCTGCATGGTCGACTTGCAATAGCTGTCGTCGTCAGCGTCGCAATTCTCGTCCAGACCGGCCGTGCAGTTGTTGTCGATGTCATCGCATTTTTCAATCATGTCGGGGTTCTGCAATGCATTTGCATCATTACAGTCACCAGACTTTTTAGTTGTGTAATTGCCCTGTGGCACACAGATACAGAGGACATCGGCGGTGATGCCGTACTGGTCGCTATCCATATCGCGGTAGTAGTTCTGGCAACCCGTGGTCCCCGGCTCGTCGGCCGTGCCATTGCAGTTGTCATCCCGATCGTTGCACGTTTCCGTGGCGCCGGGATAAACAGCGCTGGTGTTGTCGTCGCAGTCGCCGGATACCGGTGAAGTATGGAGACCTTCGGGCAAACAGAGGCAGCGGTAGTCGCTGTCCAAACCAAAGTTGTCTTTGTCGCTGTCCCGGTAGAAGAGCGTACAACCCGTGGCGCCGGACTCGTCGATAGACCCGTTGCAGTTGTCATCGAAGTTGTTGCACTTCTCGGCACCGTCGGGGTTCACCTTGTCGTTGGCGTCGTTGCAGTCGCCCCCGCGAGTAGCCGTGTAGTCTCCCATGGCACCGCACAAACATTGATGCTGGGCCGGGTTACCATAGGTGTCGTTGTCCAGGTCCATCCAGCGCTCGGAGCAGCCCGTGGCACCCTTCTCGTCGATCTGGGTGTCGCAGTCATCGTCCAGGGCGTTGCAGACTTCCGGGGCCGTGGGGAAGATGGTTTCGTTGCCGTCGTTGCAATCGCCGATGGCCGTAGCCGAGAAGGGGGCGTTGGGACTGCACAGGCACTTGGACATGGCGGCATCGCCATAACCGTCGGCGTCTCCATCAATAAAGAAGACTGTGCAACTGATCGAGCCCTCTTCGTCCACAGAGTTGTCGCAGTCGTCATCTTTGCCGTTGCAGGTTTCCGATGCCAACGGAGAGACGGCCGGACTGGAGTCATCACAGTCGCCACCGGTATTGGTGCTGTACTTGCCAGTAGGTCGGCACAGGCACTTGGTGTCGCCGTTCAGGCCGTAGCCGTCCGAATCGCCGTCCTTCAGGTAAATAGAGCAGCCAATGGCCCCCTCTTCATCCACTTTGCCATCGCAGTTATCATCCACGTTGTTGCAGAACTCGTTGCTGCCTGGATAGATGGTCCCATTCTGGTCGTTGCAGTCGCCGTTGGCCACCGCTCGGTAGGTCCCCGTGGGTCCGCACAGGCACTTGCTGTCGGTAGAGACGCCATACCCATCGCCATCGGTATCGCGGAAGTAGGTGCTGCAATTGCTGGGTGAACCTTCGTCGATCTCGGCATCACAGTCGTCGTCGTAACCGTTGCAATACTCCACGGCTCCCGGGAAGACCGCCGGAACCAGGTCGTTACAATCGCCGGCGTTCATGGTGGTGTATTCGCCATAGATGTCGCAGAGGCACATGGATTTGCTGGACTGGCCAAAGCCGTCCTTGTCCGAATCCTTGTAGAGGATGCGGCAGCCCTGGGAATCCACGTCATCCAAGATACCGTTGCAGTTGGTGTCGACTCCGTCGCAAGACTCCAAGCCACCGGGTTTGACCATGTTCTGGTTGTCATCGCAATCGTTGCCGTTGAGCGCCGTGAAGGGGGCATTGGGCAAACACAGGCAACTGCTGGAGGTCGCATCGCCAAAGGTATCCTGGTCCACGTCCTTGTAGTAGATCGTGCACCCCGTAGAGCCCTCTTCGTCGGTCAAGCCGTCGCAGTCATCGTCTTCGTAGTTGCAGACCTCTTTGGCCCCCGGATAGATCGTGGGCGCACCGTCATTGCAATCGCCAGGATACTGGGTCTTGTAGTCGCCCGTGGGCAGGCACAAGCAGCGCTTGGCGTTGGAGAGGCCGAAGCCGTCGCTGTCAAAGTCACGATAGAACTGGGTACAGCCGGCAGCATCGTCCTCGTCGGAGAGGGTATCGCAGTCGTTGTCTTTGCCGTCGCAGAGTTCCACGGCCCCGGGGTGCGAAGCGGGATCCCCGCTGTCGCAGTCACCAGGCTGGACTGCCGTGTAAACGCCCGCACCCAGGCAGAGACAGCGGCTGTCTGAAGAAATGCCATACCCATCCTGATCGGGGTCATTGTAATAGCTCTTGCACCCGGTGGCGTTCATCTCATCGACGCTGCCATCGCAGTCGTCGTCGGTGTTGTTGCAGATCTCGGGGCTTCCCGGATTGATGTCCGCGAAGTTGTCGTCGCAATCGCCGCCCACCCCTGCGGTATACGGAAGCGAAGGCCCGCACAGGCACTGGTAGTCACTGGAGAACCCGAAATGGTCGTTGTCCAGATCCCTGTAATAACGGCTGCAATTCAGAGAGTTAGCTTCGTCGGTTTCCCCGTTGCAGTTGTTGTCCAGGGTATCGCAGGTCTCCACACCTTCGGGATTAACGACGATGGAGGTGTCGTTGCAGTCGCCGCCGCGGGTAGCCGTGTACTTGCCTTCCATGGCGCAGAGGCACTTGACATCGCCTTCCTTGCCGTAGGAATCCGAATCGTAGTCAAACCAGAGCATGAGGCAGTTCAGGGCATCCTCTTCATCGGTGACGCCGTTGCAGTTGTTGTCGATGCCGTCGCAGATTTCCTGGGCGCCATGATAAACCGACGGATTC
>CAYTWV010000120.1:0-4281 GCA_964442235.1 uncultured Myxococcales bacterium
TGGGCGTGCAGAAGCGCTTGATGAAGCCGGGAATGGCGAACTCCATGAAGTGCTCGCCCGTCCGCCCCAGTCGATAACAACTGGTGCAGAAGCTGGGCAGGTAGCCATCCTGAAGCAGTTCTCTCATGACCTGATCCAGCGAGCGGATATCCCCAAGTTGGAACTGCTCTCGTTCCATGACCTGGGAATCGCCGGCCTCGGTGTAACCGCCAAGCTCGATTCGGCTTCCGGCGTCGATCTGAGAGACGCCAAAGGCCATGACCTCCCGGCGTAGTTCTGCGGATTCTCGGGCGGTCAAGATGAGGCCCGTATAGGGGACCGCAAGGCGCAAGGTGGCCACCACCCGTTTGAAGTCGTAGTCGGAGACGACATGCTTGGAATCCAGCAGAATTCCATGAGCGGGCTGAATTCGGGGAAAACTGATGGTGTGGGGACCCACGCCATAGTTCTTTTGCAGGAATAGCGAGTGGGTGACCAGTCCCAAAACCTCAAAGCGCCAGTCGTACAACCCGAACAGTGCGCCGATTCCCACGTCATCGATGCCCGCTTCCTGGGCCCTGCTGAGGCCATCGAGACGATAAAGGTAATCGCCTTTGCGGGTCTTTGGGGGGTGCACGGACTGGAACGTGTCGTGGTGGTACGTCTCGTGGAAGATCTGGAAGGTCCCGATGCCCGAGGCCTTCACGGTGCGATAGCCCTCGTGGTCCATGGGGGCGGCGTTGATGTTGACACGGCGAATGGCCCCGTTGCCGACCTTGACCGAGTAGACCTGTCGCACGGTATCGGCAATAAACTGGGCGTCGTAGCGGGGATGCTCTCCGAAAACAAGAATGAGCCGTTTGTGCCCCGACCGCTCCAAGGCCTCGACCTGATGGCGAACATCGTCGACATCCAGGGTTCGGCGAACGGCAGTCAGGTTCGAACGGCGGAACGCACAGTAGGTGCAATCGTTCACACAGTCGCTGCCGATATAGAGCGGGGCAAACAGCACGATTCGGTTGCCGTAGACGCGGCGCTTCAACTCTCGGGCAGCGGAGAAGATCTCTTCGACCAGTTCGGGGTCGGTCGCACGAAGCAGAACGGCGGTCTCCTCGGTGGAGAGGGCGTTCTTGTCCATGGCCTTAGCGATGATCTCTCGGACCTGAACGGGGTCTGCGTCACCTGCCAGCAACTCGGTCAAATAGGAATCGTTGATGAAATCAAAGGCAGTTTTGCTGAGTTCCAATGAGGGCAGAGGAGACATGGTCATTCCTTTAACGAGGGGCCCATCACACCTGGGTCGGACTTCCCCCTTCCCCGGCGCTGTTACCGGTTGTAACAGTGGTCTCTGGCTGGGCATTTTTCAAGGTGATGGTGAAGGTTGTCCCCACATCGGCGACGCTTTGAAGTTCCACGTCGCCGCCATAGACCAGGGCCAGTTTCTTGATGATGGAGAGTCCCAGACCGCTGCCGAGCACGTTTTTCGTTTTGCTGTTCTTGATTCTTACGAATTCCTTGAACAGTCGGGCACTTTCCTCGGCGGTCATTCCGATCCCCGTGTCCGCCACAGATACCGATGCACCGTCGGGAATGGCTCGAATGACCACGTCCACTTTGCCCCCATCCCGATTGTACTTCACCGCATTGGAGACAAGGTTATTAAACACGATTTCCATCTCGCCGCGGTCGGCATTCAGGAGCAGGGGTTCGGGGCAATCCAGATTCATCGTAATGGAGTGGTCCAGCGCCATCGGAATCATGGTCTCCATGGAGAGTTGGGCCATCTCTTTGAGATCAACGGGCCCCAATTCTCGCTTTTTGGTGCCCGATTCGATGTGGGTCAGGTCCAGAAGGTCCATGATCATCTTGCGCATGCCGTCGATGCGAAGGAGGCTTCGTTCGATGACCTTGTCATAGGAACCCATTTCGTCGCCCAGGGATTTGTCTCGCATGATATAGAGGTAGCCCTGCACAGCAGCGAGAGGGGCCTTGAGTTCGTGGGCCAAGACCGAGAGGAACTGGAAGCGGACCTGCCGTTTTTCCTCGGCCAGGCGGCGGGCCTGCCGTTGCAGAATCAGATGCCTGGCGGCTTTTAGTGTGGCCGCCTTCAGTTCGCCCGGCGTGAAAGGTTTGGCCAGGAAATCGAAGGCACCCCGTTTTGTGGCGATGATGGCCGTCTCGAGAGAGGCGTAGGCCGTAATCATGACCACAAGCAGGTCCAGATTCCGATCGGCAAGGGTGTTAAGCACCTCCAGTCCGGAGATACCAGGCAACTTGTGATCGAGCAGAACGACATCGGGCGGATTGGCCAGAATCGCTTCCAGCCCTTCTTCGCCGCTGCCTGCCATCTCAACGACGAAGTTGACCTCGCCGTCCACGTCGGGAAGTTGCACAGAGTAGCCCTGGAGCGTGCGGTCGACAGCCAGCCGCATCCCCAGTTCATCGTCAATGACCAGCACTCTGAGCGTTTCCATGACCTCCTCCCTATTTGAGCAGCCGAGCGATTTCCCTCTTGAGCTGCTCCAGACGAACAGGCTTGGAGAGGATGACGTCAGCCTTGATCCAGGTTCTCTCCTGGCGGGTGTTGGCGTCAAACTCCATTCCCGTCTCGGCAGCCACACCGGTCACCATGATGATGGGCGTGGTTGGACACTTCGCCTTAATCTCATAACTGAGGACAAAACCGGCATCAAAATTCTCCATCATCAAATCGATGATGGCCAGGTCGGGCTTGATCTCTCGCAGCAGGGCTTCGGCAGCGCCCTGGGAGTCTGCTGTGACGGTCTTGAAACCCAGGGACTCGATTTGGACCTTCATTTGCGACAGAAAGTCCTCGTCGTCGTCCACCAACATGGCCAACTTGCCTTCGTACTCTTTCAAAACGTCTTGATTCATGGTTTCCCCATTTATTCCGGCTGCCCAGTTCGGGGCAGGGTGACGATGAACTTGGTGCCCGTGGGTCCTTTGGCCGCGTCCGAGTTGGACTCGACCTTGATGTCACCACGGTGCATTTTCACGATTCCGTAAGATACCGCCAGTCCCAAACCGGTCCCTTTGCCGATTTGTTTGGTGGTAAAGAACGGTTGATAGATGCGGGAGAGGTTCTCGGGTGAGATTCCGACTCCCGTGTCTTCGACTTCGAAGCGCACGTGGGTTTCCGAATCGCCGCTGCGAAGAGTCAGCCTGCCCCCTTTGGGCATGGCCTCGTAGGCATTGGAGATCAGGTTGGTCAGCACCTGGGCCACCTGATCCGCGTCAATCATGCACTGCGGGTCTTTGACCAGGTGTTGAATCGCCACATCGACTCCCTCGGGGGCCGGCAGTACTTCGGCGGTGTGTTCGACCAGGCGACGAATGTCGGTGGACTGCAGCACCACTTTGTTCTGTCGGGCGAAGTTCAGCAGGCCCGAGACGATCTTTTTGCAGCGATCGGCCTGCTCCACAATCATCTGCAGGTCCTGCCTGAGCCGCCCATCCTGGACCTCGTCGGCCAGCAGATGAGCGTACATCAGCACAACGCCCAATGGGTTGTTGACCTCGTGGGCGATGCCCGCAGCCAGTTGTCCCATGGTCGCCAGCTTCTCGGAGTGAGCCAGAGCTTCTTTGGTATTGGCCAGTTGCCTGTTCGAGACATTGAGTTCCGAGACGGTATCGCCCAACTTCTCGATCACAAAAGGCAGGCACATCTCGTTTTCGGCAAGTCCTTTGAAGATGGCCACGGCATGTTCCCGACAGGTGTCGTACCCACAAGCCCCGCAGTTCAGCTCGTCGCTGGCACAGGTTTTTCCCATGGCAGCAAGCAAGTCCCGCAACTGCTCGTCGCTGGGGGGCTTGATTCGGCTGTCCTGGGGCACGAAGGTGCGGCTCAAGTCGATATTGCCGATCGCATCCTGCTCTTTGGCCAGTTGTTCAAGGTCCACGTTGGCCGTTTTGCCCCGAACATACTGGCTGACCCGGTTTCTTCGGCGGAAGGCCGGATCGGCCGTGGTCATGCCAGCACCCATAATGCAACCCGAGCAGCAAAGGGTCTCAAGAAGGCGAGCATCCAGATCACCCGATTCAAACTCTCGAATGGCCTCGGTGAACTTGGTACGGCCATCGGCGGCCACGACGGCTCCGTCGACCAGATCCTCACGGATTCCGGCCGCCTGGAGCATGCCTCGGCTCACGGGATACAGTCCGCCCAACCCCGAAGCGGGTCCATCAAAGGCAGACGGGGTCACGGTGCCGGGGACAATGCCCTTTTCGGCGAACATGCGACGGAGCTCGGCGAAGGTCAGAACCGAATCCACTTCGTGGACC
>CAYTWV010000120.1:4291-5954 GCA_964442235.1 uncultured Myxococcales bacterium
GACCTGGCTGCCGTCGTCGCTCTCTGCCTTTTTTGCCAAGCAGGGCCCCACAAAGACCACACACAGGTCAGCGCCATGAAGCTTTCGAAGGACCCGTGCCGTGGCAATCATGGGCGACACAATGGGTGCCAGATTGGGAACCAGATCGGGATGGTAGCGTTCCACGAATCCGACGATGGCGGGACAGGTGGTTGCGATGTACCGCTTGGAACCGTCGGAGTCCAGGAGCTTACGATACTCTCTGGCGACCATATCGGCTCCAACCGCCACCTCGGCTACCACGCTGAACCCAAGCGAACGGAGCATCCCGACCAGAACCTGGGGTTCCACATCGGAGAACTCGGCGGGGAAGCTTGGGGCCACAATCGCCGCCACGGGACGGGACTGCTGAAGCAAGGCAAAGGCCTGGTCGCGGGTGTCCAGGCCGACCTTGGCGCCTTGACTGCAAATGCGGACGCAATTGCCACAGCCGATGCATCGCTCGGGGACCACTTCGGCCTGTCCGCCCACAAACCGGATGGCTTTGGCCGGACATTCTCGAACGCAGCCGTAACAGACTCGGCAACGTTCTTTGACCGTGGCAATCAGCGGGATGGTACGGTGCTGGTTCATAGTCGCCTCTCTAAGCTCCCTAGTGTACCACGTCTCGGCGGGCGTAGTGGGTATGGAGCAGTTCGTGGCTCTTGTGACCCAGGGGTTTACCCAGGTATTCGTCATACAGGCGTTTGAGCCACTGGTTATGGTGGGCCACTCTCAGGGTATCGTCCCGGTCGATGTTGTAGAGGGCCTGCATTCGGGCTCGGACGGCGTCCAAATCGGCACCGATGGGCTGCCCACCGCCACCGACACACCCACCGGGGCAGGTCATCACTTCGACAAAGGCCAGGTCTTTGCGTCCGCCCTGGATTTCGTCCAGCAGTTTGCGG
Organism: uncultured Myxococcales bacterium; assembly: GCA_964442235.1. GTDB lineage: Bacteria > Myxococcota_A > UBA9042 > CAIXZC01 > CAIXZC01 > CAYTWV01. Next base: position 5,218 of record CAYTWV010000120.1, read on the forward strand.
GCATTGGAGAGCCCCGAAGCCACAGCCACGCCAATTTCGGCGTCGCCAAAACGAACCCGGGCTTCCTTAATACTCTGGGCACCCCGAACGGCCTGCACTTTCAGGCCTTCCAGTTCCTTTCAGGTGAGAAGGAAATGGGCGGTGCGCAGTGCCGCTTCCATCACGCCCCCTGAGGCGCCGAAGAGTTTGCCCGCCGAAGAACGCTCGCCGAAGGGCAAGTCGCAGATTTCGGGCTCGATGGCCTTAACGTTCAAGCCACGCTGGCGGATCAGTTGGGCCAACTCCCGGGTCGTCAGCACGGCATCCAGGTCAGGCAGTCCGTTGCGGGCAAATTCGGCTCGGGTAATCTCGAACTTCTTGGCCGTGCAGGGCATGACCGAGACGCTGAAGACCTTGGCGGGATCGATGCCATTTTTCGGAGCCCAATAGTTCTTGATCAAGGCTCCCAACATCTGTTGGGGGCTCTTGCAGGTCGAAAGATTAGGGATCAGTTCCGGATAGAACTCTTCGACGAACTTGACCCAACCCGGGGAGCAACTGGTGAACATGGGCAGCACACCACCCTTGGCGATGCGGTCTGCCAGTTCGCTGGCCTCTTCCATCACGGTCAAGTCGGCCGAGAACGACGTGTCGAAGACGTGCTTGAAGCCCAACTGACGCAGGGCCCCAGTCATGACACCCACGACGTCGGATCCCGGCTTCAACCCGAACTCTTCGCCCACGGTCACGGAGACGGC
>CAYTWV010000120.1:5964-10444 GCA_964442235.1 uncultured Myxococcales bacterium
TGCGCTTCGTCTTCCAGACCGAAAACGAGATGACCATCCCCGTCTCCGGCACCGTCACGGAGACGGCCGGAGCGTGCTGAATGACCACAATGCGGTCCGGGTCGTCCAGGGCCGCTGCCACTTCGTTGATGTCGCTGCGCTCGTGCAGGGCACCCGTGGGGCAAACCAGGATGCACTGGCCGCAATAGACACAGGAAGAGACGTTAAGCCCTTGGTTGAAGGCGGTTCCTACCGCCGTCTTGCTGCCTCGGTGAATAAAGTCGATGGCAGAGACGCCCTGAATCTCTTCGCAGACGCGAATGCACTTGCCGCAGAGGATACATTTGTCGGGGTCACGCACCAGGCTGGGGCTGGACATATCCATTTTGGACTGTTTGCGAGCCCCGGAGTACTTGCGCTGGCGGACGCCCAGTTGAGCGGCCAGGGTCTGCAGTTCGCAGTTGCTGTTTCGGACGCAATAGAGGCAATCGTCGGGGTGGTTCGACAACAGCAATTCCACAATGGTTTTTCGAGCCTGGACGGCCCTGGGAGAGTGGGTTTTTACCTTCATGCCGTCAGCCACGGGGAACGCACATGACGGGATCAGGCCTCGCTGGCCCTCGATTTCCACGACACACATGCGGCAGGCGCCACTGGGGAAGAGGTTCTCCATATGGCACAGTGTCGGGACCTGGATACCGGCGCGGCGCAGGGCAGTCAGCAGGGTTTCGCCCTGTTTGGCCTGGACGGGTTTGCCGTTGACTTCGATGTTAATCATGGTCTCCTCCTGCTACACAACGTGAACGGCGCCGAACTTGCAGGCCTCGGCGCAGGCGCCACAGGCGATGCATTTGTCGGGGACGATATAATGGGGCGCCTTTCGGGTACCCATGATGGCCTGCGTGGGGCACTTGCGGGCGCAGGCGGTGCAACCGATGCACTTATCCTCGGTGATGGAATAGGTCAGCAACTCTTTGCAGGCATGGGACGGGCACCGCCTCTCAAAGATGTGTGCTTCATACTCATGTTTGAAGTAGCGCAGGGTGCTGAGCACGGGATTAGGGGCCGACTGGCCCAATCCGCACAAGCTGGTATCTCGGATCACTTCCGCCAACTGCTGCAAATAGACGACTCCCTGGAACCGCTCCAAGGCCTGGAGGCCCGTTTCATTGCGTCTTGCGCGGGTGATACTGTTAAGGATCTCGAGCATCCGGCGCGTGCCCTCACGACAGGGGATACACTTGCCGCAGCTCTCCCGCTGGATGAAATCCATGAAGAACTTGGCAATGTCGACCATACAGTTGTCTTCGTCCATCACCACCAGACCGCCTGAACCCATCATGGCGCCGACGGTTTTCAGGGACTCATAATCCACCTGGATATCCAGATGCTGTTCGGGGATGCAGCCGCCTGACGGTCCGCCAATCTGCACGGCTTTGTAGGCCTTGTCGTTGGGGATGCCGCCGCCCACATCAAAGACGATCTTCCGAATGGAGGTGCCCATGGCCACTTCCACCAGGCCCGTTCGATTGACCTTGCCCGAAAGGGCGAAGACCTTGGTGCCACGTGAGCCCGGCGTACCCGTGGCAGCAAATCCCTCGGCGCCCATGGAGATGACGGTGGGCACATTGGCCAGAGTCTCGACGTTGTTAATGCAACTGGGCTTGCCAAACAGGCCACTTTGAGCCGGATAGGGGGGACGGGGCCGCGGCATTCCGCGTTTGCCTTCGATGGAGTTCATCAAGGCCGTCTCTTCCCCGCACACGAATGCGCCGGCGCCCATCTTGATGATGATGCGCAGATTAAATCCCGAGCCCAGGATGTTGTCGCCCAGCAGTCCCATCTCGGTAGCCTGAGCGATGGCTTTTTTCAGGTGGGCGATGGCCAGGGGGTATTCGGCCCGGATGTAAACATAGGCTTTGGAAGCACCGATGGCATAGGCCGCCACGGCCATGCCTTCCAGCAGGCGATGGGGGTCCCCTTCGATGACGGCACGGTCCATGAAGGCACCGGGATCGCCCTCGTCGGCATTACAAATCAGGTACTTCTGATCGCCTTCGGTCTGCTGGGCCAGGCGCCACTTCTTGCCTGCGGGGAATCCACCGCCGCCACGGCCCCGCAGCCCGGCTTTCTCCATGATATCGATGACTTCCACCGGAGTGTGGTGGGCCAGGGTTTTAGCCAGCGCTTCGTAGCCGCCCCACGCCAGATACTCTTCCAGACTCTTGGGGTCGATGACACCACAATTGGCAAGCACCCATCGGGTTTGAGGCCCGAAGAAGGGGTGTTTGTCCATGAATCCCACACCCTCCCAAGGCTGCAAACCGGGCTTGCGCACCTGATACAGGGGCATGTCCTGGGGAACCACACCGGAGAAGAAGGCATCCAGCAGCGGTTCGACCTTGGCCGAGGTCACGTGGTGAAAGGCGATGCGGGTCCGCCCGGGCATCTGGATTTCGACCAGGGGTTCTTCGGAGCAGATGCCGACGCAGCCCACTTCGACGACCAGAGCATCGATCATGTGGTCTGCCAGGTAGGTCCGAATCGCTTCCAGGGTGCCTGCGGCGCCCGCACCCAGACCGCAGGTGCCTGTGCCGATAAAGAGGGTCGGTAATTCCACATCTTCTCGGCGAAAGCGTTTCAGGTTTTGTCGAACGTGTTCCAGCTCCTGAGCTGCCAGAGAGCCAAGCAACAGGCCGCGAACCTGAGCGGCGGTAAGTTTTGCGGTATGGAGGGCGTTACTCATGGCTCTTCTCCTGGCCATCGATTTTGGGCGTATTGGCGGCTTTCTGGCGAAGCTGTTCCACCAGAGTGCGGCACTTGTCGGGAGTGACCTGGGCGTGGAACTCTCCGTTGATGCAAATCACGGGAGCCAGCCCACACGCACCGATGCAGGCCACAACCTCCAGGCTGAACATTCCGTCGCGGCTTGTCTGGCCCGCTTCAATCTTCAGCGAGGTTCGCACGGCGTCCAAAACGGCCAGAGAGCCCTTGACGTGGCAAGCGGTTCCGCGGCACACCTGGATGTGGAAGCGTCCCAGCGGGTCAAATCGGAACTGGTTGTAGAACGTGGCCACGCCATAAATTTTGGACACAGGCAAGCGCAGATGGCGGCCGATGTCGACCATACACTGGCGGGAAAGGAACCCCTGCCGCTCCTGCACTTCCTGGAGGATGGGGATGAGGCTGTCTCGTCCCGCTTGGGGGTACCGGCTCAGAATCTCTTGAATCGCAGTATCCATGATCTATTCACTCCTTCTTGGCATTGTACTGCCGTGAATAAAACGCCACTTTTTCAAGGGACATTGTGATATCCATGTCCTCGACGTAAACGTTCGCTGGGACTTTCAGGGGGACGGGAACAAAGTTCACGATGCCCTGGATTCCCGCATCGACCAATTGATTGGCCACCTTCTGGCCTGCGTCGGCGGGCACACATAAGACAGCAATGGTGATACCTTGCTGTACGATGGTAGCCTTCAACTCCTGCATGCCATAGGTTCGCACGCCGGCGAAGATCTTGCTGGCAAGTTTGGAGGGGTCGCTGTCGAAGGCCGCCACAATGGTCAAATCGGTACGGCGGCCGTTGAAGTGGTTCAGCAAAGCCTTCCCCAGTTGCCCCAAACCAACCAGTGCAACCGCTTGCCCCTGGGGATGGTCCAGCAGGGCGCCGATGGCATCGCGAAGCACGTTGGTGGCATACCCTTTGGCGGGGCTTCCCGAATAGGGGACGTGCATCAGGTCCCGCCGGACCTGGGCCGGAGTCAGCCCGGCCAAGGAAGCCAACTGATGCGAGAAGACCTGAAGCTGGCCCTGTTTCTCCAGGGTAGCCAGCAACCGCCTGTAGAGGCTGAGGCGCCCGATGGTCTTGGGTGCGATTTTCATTAAGCCCCCCTTTTCAGGTCAAGCTGTGAATTTCTTCACGCTGTGACCGAATTCACGGCTTAGATACCCCAAGGTTGCGATCCTGTCAAGTCGGTGCGGGGGAAATCTTTTACTAGCGGGCCAAATTTGGGGTTCAGGGAGGGGGTTGAGGCGGTCGAAGGGAAAGACTGAAGGGGGGGGAGGCTCACCCGAAATATCGGATGGTAAGTTTGTCTCCCTCCAGGATCAGCACTTCTTTGCGTTCGGGGGTGCTGCCCAGGCTGACGTAACGAACGTGGCCCCGGGAGACCTTTTTGCTGTGTTGGATGTGCCCGCAAAAGGCCCAGCGCACGTTGGGGTATTTCTGCAGAAGTTCCTGAAATCGTTGACTTCCCTGGAAAGCGCTGGCGTAGCGGACCAGTTTGGGCATCAGGAATCGGGGGCCCTGGAGAAGATCCTTGGTCGGCAGGTGGTGAAGCCCTACCAGGACGTACTTGCACGCCGACATGGAGTCGAGCTGTTTCTGGAGTTTGGTCACCTGGGTCTGTGTGACGGCTTCGTCGGAGACTCCCCACTTGGCATAAAGGGCATCGTTCCAACTGGGCAATGTGTGTCCCGGAAAGATCTTGTTTTGGTA
>CAYTWV010000121.1:0-7324 GCA_964442235.1 uncultured Myxococcales bacterium
GCCGACCGGCCATGCCGGGCGGGGGGGCGCGCCACGAGGCAAGGCGCCAGCCAAGCCGAGAGGCTGAAGCGACCCTTATCGCTGACCGGCGCTGGTTCCAAGGGTCCCATTCCCCGGTCGTTCGCACCGAGGTCACCGATGCGCCCGGGCCGGCAGGCGCGGGGTGCACGCCATCCGCAGGCGTGCCCAGGGCACGTCGAGGTTGGCGGGGGTCCCCGCAACGCACCGGACCGGGATGCAGCGGTGACCGACAGGGGGCCCTTGCCCCAACCGCGATATCCGGCTAAAATCGCCCCCGCACACTGCCGCCGCAACGCTCTACAGGAGTGTGCCCAAATCAGGAGGCCCCTCATGTCCCAAAAAGATCCCAACGAATGTTGCCCCAAATTTGATCCCGCCCCCTGGGACCTCAAGACCGTCACCTGGGAAAACAAGCTCTTCGTCAAAGACCGGGTCCGCAGTTTCCTGCATATCCCCCTCAATTTCGGCGCCGTCATGGTTCGCAACATGGGCCCCATCGAAGAGGCCGGCGCACTCGATCCCCAAGCCATCGTGGTGGCCGACGAAAACTCCCTCTGGGGCTGCGACGTCTACATTTCCGTCCCCAAAGAGGTCCCCGGCGTCACCATGGCCACCCTCTCCGGCACCTTCCTGACCAAGGTATTTGAGGGCTCGTTCGGCAACATGCGCAAGTGGATCGCTGATATGCATATCTACGCTGCCAGCCAGGGCCAACAAGTAAAGAAGCTACTGTTTTACTATACAACCTGCCCGAAATGCGCAAAGAAATATGGGAAAAACTACCTTGTTATTCTGGCGCAGATCTAAAGGTCCGGTCGTGAGAATCCTGCAAATCACACTCTTCACGTTGTTCTCAGCCCTGTGGGCACTCGCTTGCAATCCCCAAGATTCTGCCGGTCCCCAAAAGGACTCCTTTGCAGAACTGTGGACCTTCCCCGATGTTTCGGACAACCGTTCGGATGTCCCGGACGACCTCTCCCCACGTACCGACATCCAGGGCGATGCGGATTCCAGCGCCCAGCCCGACTCAGAGTCAGATCTGCGATCCGACACTTTCGCCGATATGCTCCTCGACACCCATCTCGACGCCCATCCCGACTCCCTTCCAGACATCCAACTCGACACCCCTCTTGAACCCGATGCCCCTTCCGACATTTTTGCCGATGCCGAGGTCGTTGGGCCTGCGGGCGATTGGGCCGGTACCTTCCTCGCCGACTTCAGTGTGGACCTGTATGGGTCCGGCACAGGCCAGATCGGGGCCATCGCCATGACCCAGAATTCTGGAACCGTTGTGGTCAACGGCCAGACCCTTCGAATGGTTGTCTCAGACCGAATCGAGTGGGACACCCCCCAGGGACACTACACTTTGTATCAGTTGTTGGGACCGGTGGCGCAGGGCCTGTTCGTGACGTATGTCTACTGCCTGGGAACCAAACTGGACTACGTGTACGCCGAAGGATTCACATTGCCCATGACTGGCTTTCCCGCTTCGGGAACCTGCAGTCTGGCCGTGGAATCCACCCAGGTCCAAGCCGAGTTGACTGCCATTCAAACCGTTCCGTCGCCCCCGTTTGAACTCGGAATGGTCGATCTGCAGGGCGACTCGATCGATATCGTGGATGGCAAAGGCAACGCCGAGGTGGATGGCGGGATGGAAGCCACGCTGTTTGGTTTTGTGGATTGTATGGAGTGCCCGTCGACCGATGGACAGGGCTGGTACGAGTTTCACGCCGTACTCCACAAGAACTTTCCCGAGCGGGTCTGTTTCGGCATCTTCTATGTCTATCCGACAACCTTCCAGATTCAGTTCGGTTGGGGATTCTGCATGACCGACTTCACCCCCCTTCCCGGCCAGATGCTTGGCACCGCTACTTACGACCTGGGCACCTGACCATTCAGCCCCGTCTTCGCACCTCTTCCCAGAGGGATTCGGCCGTCCCGAAATTCGGCCGTCACATGACATTTTCGTGACATTCGTTTTGCATCCTGCCACTTTCTGCCACACGAGGAGACCATGGCCAGAAACATCGTGCAAGATCGCGGCGAAGAACTTGTCAACGCTTCCACCCACGCTCTGGGTGCTGCCCTGGCTATCTCCGGCTTGATAGCACTGCTGCTGAAAGCCACCGCTGCCGGAGACCCCTGGTCTATCGTTTCGGTTGCCGTATTTGGAAGTGCGATGGTCCTGCTCTATTGTGCATCCACGCTCTACCACGCCATGGCGTCACCCAAGGTCAAGCATATCTGCCAGATCATCGACCACGCCTCTATCTACCTGCTGATCGCCGGAACCTACACCCCCTTCTCGCTGGTCACCATGCGGGGAGGGTGGGGCTGGACCATCTTTGGCATCGTTTGGGCCGCTGCCATCGCCGGAATCACGGTACAAATCGCCTTTCCGGGCCGCTTTCGAACCCTGATGACCCTGCTTTATGTGGCCATGGGCTGGATCGTGGTCATCGCCATCGAACCCCTGATCCGATTGATGCCGTTCCCGGGCCTCATGTGGCTGATGGTGGGCGGACTCTCCTACACGGGTGGCGTCTATTTCTATCTCAAGAAACGCTTCCGATTCAGCCACGGAGTCTGGCACCTGTTTGTGCTGTTTGGCTCCATCAGCCACTTCGTATGCATCTATTTTTACGTAGTTCCGACCACTACCTAGTCCCTGATCTTGCCTTATCCCTGCTCTTACCTGGTCACGACTGTTCCCTGACCCCTACCGCACTCGGCCCTTCTTGACCCGCTTGTCCACCACTGGCGCTGGGATCTTCGTCAGGTCCAGCGTCTCGCCCTCATCAAGCCAGTACACACCCAGAATCATCGCCGGCGTATAGCCGGTTACTTCCAGCAACGTCTCCTTTCCCTCTGCACTCCGCACCGCCAGCTTGCCATCCTTCAACGACAGTCGTGTCCCCTGCTTGCCTTCCGCTGCCCCGCCCTTAAACCCATACAACACCAAGTCCTTCAGTCGTCCACCCAATGTCTTGAGCGGCTCTACCAAAAGGTACATGTTGTGGTTTTCCGCCCAAGAGCAGCAGGAAATGACCGTCTGAACCACAAGGGACTCGCCACGTTCACCCATCACCAGGGTGGCTCTCGACCACACATCCTCATCACCATCCGTGATGGGCTCCAGCCCCTCGGCCGCACGCTTGGCATTCTCCCGCTTCAGGCTCTCGGCGACCACCTTGCGATCCTCGGCCCCAAGCAGGCCCGCTACCGGCACCGCTTTGAAATCGGGCAAACGCAGCAGACTGAACAGCAGGTCTTCGTACGGGTGCGCCCCGCCCGCATCCCCATACAGGGAGGTGCGCACGGCAACGTGCCCCTCAAACACCCCCACCACCTCCACTTCCCCTTGCGACATATACAACTTGCCCGGGCTATCCTCGTCGGGCAGCGGATTGTCCGACACCCCCGAGCCGGCAAGGAGCATCTCTTCTGGTTTGGCCCCCAGCGGGCCGCCATACAGGTCGTTCCAGAAATCCACGGCCTTCCCATGCTCGTTCTTGCGCTCCAATACATTGTAACGCATCTGCATGGCCCACCAGCCATTGGCAGTGCGCACCACGATTCCCGGAGCAAATCTCGCCGTAGGAACCGGAGCAAACGTCACCTCCCCAACCACAAAGCTCACTTGGTTCTGCTCCAGATCATTGGATTGTGCACGATAGGAGACCGGCTGGCTGGCCTTCAGCACCACAATGGCCCGCTGCGGCGCTTCGCCCGCCTGGACCACGCTAAAACCGATGGTACAGAGCAACAAAGACAGAAATCCCGAAAGTCCGAACTTCATGAATCCCCTCCAATCCCGGTTTGCCTCGTTGGTCCCTATTGGGCCGTCTTGACCGATATGCCCGCAGGCACTTTCGCACCAATCAGATAGGCGTCCATTTCCGATTCCCCATAAAAATGGAGCCGGAAAAAGGCCACTTCCAATGTCCACATCCCCGCCTTCACTACCGCAGGATCGGCCGTCCCCGCCACACACATATTGCAGGTCATCCCACAGTTGGGATTGTCCAGGAAATCCATATGGTCCGCCCCGGTGAAGGTCCACTCGGCCGACCACGTGGCCGACGTCGCTGCCGCCGAAAACGTCTGAAAGTTCTGCGCTGCCGGGGCACAATCCTGCCCCATCAATCCCCCCGAAGAATCCGTCGTCTCGCCGGCAAAACCCAAAGGAATCGCCAGGTTCTGGACCTGCTCCGGTACCACGTCGGGCAAGGCGGCCGTATACCCGGTCAAAGGACTGCCCCCATTGACCGGATCGATGCCCAGAAGCGCCTTGACCCGCGGATCCGTGTTGGCAAGCATCACCGAAACCTTGCCCCCAAGGCTGTGCCCCGTTACACCAATCTTCTGCACGTCCACAACAGCCGCAAACGGAGCCGCTCCGCCCACCGCCCAGTCCACTACGGCCTTGGCATCCTTGGCCATCTCCACGTGATTTCCCGAGAAGACCGAAAACTGCGGATCCGCCCCAATCACGACAAACCCGTGGCTGGCCAACCGGGTCAACATCTGGTCATATTGATTCGCCTGCAGTTGGGCCCCAGGCATAAAGATCACTACAGGAACCTTTCCCATCACACCTTGTGGAATGTATGCCTTAACTGGCGTGTTGCGCCCGCCTTGCGAAACCTGGGCTGTGGCCGTCGCCACTCCATACGCCCCCACCTGATCCGGGTCGGGCATGGGCCCTACCGTGGTGTCCTCAACCACGTCCGCAACCACTTCTTGGGCCACTTCCTCTACCAGGTCCGGCACACCGACATCGCCCGCCGTATCGTCAACAGCCAGATCCGCAATCGCTACGTCGTCGGTTCCCGTCTGGTCCAACGGAACTACGTCCAGCAAGGGAATCTCTTCCCCCCGAACGTCCAACACATCGTTTTGTGGTTTCGTATCCGGAACGTCCACCGCATCCAACTCAGGCTGTCCATCGTTCAGTACAGAGTCTTCCTGCGTAGTCACATCCTCTGTGGGATTACTGCTTCCGGACGACGAACCACACGACAGAACAAGAGTGGTAAGGATTGCAAGAATCATCCAATTGCGCATCAGGGCCTCCTTTGGAGAACTCCCCGAATGTCGTCCCTCGTCTCGTTTCTGTCAAGGGGTGCCAGATTTCCATGCCGCAGCAAGCTCTACATGCCACGTGTGAGGCATCATGTCGAAGGCCCGCAGCGAGGTCAGTGTGTATCCCGCCTTCTGCAAACTCTGGGCATCACGGGCAAAGGTGTTGGGGTCGCAAGAGACATAAACAACACGTTTGGGGGCCATTTTTGCGATGTGCGCCATCACCTCTTTGGCCCCGGTCCTGGGCGGATCCAGCATCACCACATCGGGCCGAAAATCCGGCTTCTTCAGCAATCGGCGCATGGCCTCTTCGGCGTCACTGCGCAAAAACCACAACTCGGGGTGCGCCTGGATCAACTCCAGATCCACGCCCAGTTCCACGGCCGTGACTTTGGCCCCTGCATGCAGCAAGGGCCTGGTGAAGTTCCCGTGACCCGCATACAGTTCAAGAACATGTAGCGCCCGTTCACCCTTCGTTTCCCCAAGGATCTGGCCCAACACATGGGAAACCAGCGCCTTGTTGACCCACGGATTGGCTTGCGAAAACGCCGTGGCCGTCACCGGAACCCGAATCTCGGCCTCGTCACTGACGTCCAGATACCCCACCTTCACGCCCGCTTCACCTGCCTGAGATTTGGGCGCTTTTACCACACATCCCGACACCACCGTCCGCTCCACCAGCACATCCGCCAGTTTCTGCCCCGTCGCAAAGGGTTTACCCAGATAGAACGCCGCAAAAACCTGACCCGCCGCATCCAGCGTCAACTCAACAGACCCCTCCATGCCCGCCGGCATCGGCCAACCATCCAGCATCCCCAACGTCCGATTCAGCCCGGGCAGGCACACCAGACAGGTCTCAAGCCCCACCACTTCATGAGTTCCGTGCCGGAAAAACCCCAGACGCATCTTGCCCGAACCGGGAACCTCGATGGCCAATCGGCAGCGCTGGCGGTACCCCAGATCGGGCCCCACATGGACCACCTCACCAAGCAGTTCTGTGGCCCCGGGCAAATTGCGCACGCAGCGGGCCACCAGTTCTCGTTTCAACCGTCGCTGAGCATCCAGACTTAACCCCATCCACGCACACCCACCACACTCAGGGTGCCGTGAACATGGCGCTGAAACCCGGTCCACCGAGGGCGTCACCAACGCCACCATTTCCGCTTCGCTGTATCCGGAATGTTCGGCCACGATGCGGGCTTCCACCTCGTCGCCGGGGTAAGCGCCTTGAACCATCACCACTTTGCCGTCTTCACGGCGACCGACCCCCGCAGGCCCAAAGGTCGGGGCCTCGATGCGCAGCCGCATGTTCTACTCGGCCTCGCTCTCGGTCGTCTCCACAACCGCTCCACCCACCCACGACTCCTCTCTGGCCGCCAACGCCTCGGCTTCCAGACGGGCTAACTCCTCCCCAAACTCTTCTTCAGCCTGCTTCACCCAATACAACCGGCCCTTGGTTGCCGGATGTGATGGCACAAACAGCGTACAGGCATCGTCGTGAGGCAACACCGAGATATCATGTGTGCCAATATACCGAGCCAGTTTCAAAATCTCATTCTTGTCATACGTAATAACAGGACGCAAAATCGGAATCTGCGCAGCGTCCTCAATCACCGCCATGTTGTTCAAAGTCTGACTGGCCACCTGCCCCAAACTTTCGCCCGTGACCAAAGCCTGGGCCTTGCGCTGAAGAGCCAACTGCTGCGCCATCCGCACCATGGAACGCCGATAGTGAAGCACCAGCAGTTCCGGACGGGCACGCTCTCGCAAAAACTCCTGAACCGGCGTCAACGCAATGTGAGTCAGATGAATGGCCCCCACCGACTCGCTCAGTTTCGCAGCCAAATCCTTCACTTTCTGGATGGAACGTTGCGTCGTGTACGGATAACTGTGGAAATGCACCGCCGCTACCCGGCATCCCCGTTTTGCCATCAGCCATGCTGCCACCGGAGAGTCAAATCCGCCCGACAACAGCGCCATCACGGTTCCAGCAGATCCCACCGGCAAGCCGCCATATCCGGCCTCTCGGTTGCCGTATACATAAATGAAGTCCTCCAGAACCTCCAACCCCACGGTCAAATCCGGGCCGACCAGTTTCACCGGCAGACCGAATTTCTGCACCACCATGGCCCCCAACTGCCTGTCCAGGTCCGGTGAGCGCAACGGAAATCCCTTCCACGCCCTGGACGCCTCGATTCGGAACGTAGGCAGCTTTTTG
>CAYTWV010000121.1:7334-10313 GCA_964442235.1 uncultured Myxococcales bacterium
GACCAGCGCATCCTCAACCACTTGAACCACGGCCTCTTGAGCCGCCTCGTACGTCGGCGGAACCTGGTACGCCACGCTGGCCGAAACGATGCCGAACGTCCTGCAGATCACGTTCTTCACCGCCAACGCCTCTTCTTTGCTCAGAGGATTCCCCTCTCGCCACATGACATAGCGACCCTCGGCCATGGTGACTTTTACGCCTTCCACGCTGGTATGATGCCGAATTGCCTCTTTCATGTTGCGCCGCAGACGCTTCGTGAAAAGGTGGCGGTTGTTGCCCTTCAGAAAAATCTCACCGTGATGCGCCAGTACGACTGAATCCATTCTTGCCCCTATGCCCGCAGCTTGCGAAGCACTCTAGCTGTTCTCTCGATAGCCTTCAAACACTCATCCTGCGTCGTCATATGCGACACGGAAAACCGCAACGTAGCGTTCTCCAGCGGCACCCCCAGTGCATCCAGAACCCGGCTCTGTTTGGCACTGTGAGAATGGCACGCCGACCCCGCAGACACAAACACCCGCTCGGCCTCCAGAAACGTCATCAAATTCTGGGCGGCCACCCTGGGGAACGACACGCTCAAGATGTTCGGCAGGCTCTCCTCGGGACAACCGTTGCGAAGAACCTTGGGCGAAACATCCTGAATCCCCTGCCACAACAGGTCTCGCAGCATGGCCATGTGGGCCACATTCCTGGCATAGGCCTTGTGCATCATCGATGCTGCCAACGCAAATCCCGCAATGCCCGCCAGATTCTCCGTCCCCGCCCTTACCCCCGCCTCCTGGCCTCCGCCGAAAATGTGCGGAACCAGCCGAAGGCCCCGCTTGACGTACAACGCCCCCGCACCCCTTGGCCCGTGCAACTTGTGAGCCCCAAAGGCCACCAGATCCAATACTCCGTCCCCAAGATCAATAGGGGTCTTCCCAAGGGCCTGCACCGCATCCGTGTGGAATAACGCCTCGGGACTCTTGCGCTTCACCGCTCGGGCCAACTGCTTCACCGGCTGCAACGTGCCGATCTCGTTGTTCGCCCACATCACACTGACCAGAAACGTATCGTCGTCCACCAGCGCAAGCAGGGCCTCTTCATCCACTCGACCCTGCCGATCCACCGGCGCCACCTTCATCACATAACCACGCCGCTCCAACTCCCGGGCACTCTGATACACCGCCGAGTGCTCCACCGCCGAGACTACAATGCTCTTCTTCCGGCTGGCACCCGCTGCACCAAATATCGCCAGGTTGTCCGCTTCGCTTCCGCCCCCCGTGAAGACGATCTCCTCCACGCGACACTTAAGCACCCCGGCCAACGTCGCCCGGTGCCGCTTTAACGCTTCGGCAGCTTCCAGCCCCAGCTTGTGCGAAGACGAAGGATTCCCGAAGTACTCTCGGGCCGTCTGTGACATGACCTCCAGCACCTCCGAAAACGGAGGCGTGGTCGCCGCATTATCCAGGTAGATCAGTGACATCGTCTGCAGCCCTATACTGGGGCCCAGCCAATACGGAACTTATCGGAATAACTCCGAAATCGACTGGCCCAGGTGAATCCGCTTGATGGCCTCGGCGAACGCCGGTGCCATGGTCAAAACCTTCATCTTATCCGTCTTCTTGTGCTCCACGGGAATCGTGTCGCCCACCACTACTTCACACATCGCACTGCTGGTCAACCGCTTCACCGCATCCCCGGTCAATACCGGATGAATGGCAGCACAAGAGACCGAAGTGGCCCCCTTGGCAATCAGGAAGTCCAAGGCCTCCAGCATCGTCCGGCCGCTGGCAATCTCGTCATCCACCAGGATGCAATCCTTACCCTCAACTTCACCGATGATGTGTTTCGCCTTGGGACGCTCGTCGTTGCCGTATCGCCGCTTATCAATGATCGCCATCTGCAGATCCAGACGGTTCGCGTATCCCGCCACATCCTTGATCTCGCCCACGTCGCCAGCTACCAGAACCGCATTCTTCAGGTTCTTCTGGCGCAAATAGTCGATAATCACCGGCGCGCCGATCAACTGATCCGACGGCATCCGGAAGAACCCCTGAATCTGCGAAGAATGCAGGTTCATGGTCAAAATCCGATCCGCCCCCGCTGCCTCCAAAAGGTCCGCCATCAAACGGGCCGTAATGGAGATTCGAGGCTGGTCCTTCTTGTCCGAACGGGCGTAGGGGTAGTACGGCAATACCGCCGTGATTCGCCCTGCCGACGCATGCTTCAACGCGTCGATCATGATCAGCAATTCGATAATATTCTCGTTGACTGGTGTGAATGTGGTTTGAACCACAAAAACATCGTCGCCACGAACATTATCCGTGATCTTAACCATGATGTTTTCATTGGAAAACTTAATAATTTCACGCCCACCAGGGGATATTCCCAGATTTGCGCAAATGCTATTCACAAATGCTGGATGAGAAGACCCGGAAAACACCTTCAACGTGCCGTACCGCATCGTCGCTCCTCCACGGTTGTGCCCGAACCTATACCGGCGCCCTTCAGGCGTGGCGGACTATAGGAGCGTGTCCCCGGGGGGTCAAGCGAGAAGTCTTGAATAGGGGTGATCGGCGGTGCAGCGGTTCCGGGGTTGAGGATCGGAGAAGGGGTTGCCCCTTCTCCGTTGAGGCCTACCTGCGGAGCCTCCGTAGAGAGCGAAAAGGAAGGGGTTCGAGGGGAAGTCCCCTGCCCCTCCCAGGCGCGGCAGCGGTCCCACGCCACACAGTTAGCGCTGCCTTTCCCACACCGCTGCCGGGCCCGGCGGGGGCAAAGGATTGCCCCCGCTCCCCCTTATATTTACCCTGTGGCTACCGCCGAATTGCCTCAACGGAGAAGGGGCTGGCGGCCCCTTCTCCGATCCTCAACCCCGGCTTAACTTGCCAATCCCCCCCAAAACCATCCCCCTTCCCCTGACCCCCGAACTTCTGTATTACAAAGGACTGCACCCCTTGGCGTGGAGACAAGATGGCCACCAACCGTATGCTGATCCT
>CAYTWV010000122.1:0-6183 GCA_964442235.1 uncultured Myxococcales bacterium
CCAGGGTAAAGGAACGCCTTGGTGGTGCCCTTCCCGCATCGGGCTGCAGCGCCGACCCCGCCACTTGCGAAGCGTGTGGCAAATGCGTCGAAAAGCGCGAATCCGACACCCGGAACGTGATCCAGCTTGGTGCTGCCCGCCTGGCCTCAAGCCCCGGCGTCACCAATGTGGCATCGGACCTGGCACGCTATATCGACCACACGCTGTTGAAGCCCGAAGTGACCCGGGATCAACTTCAGACACTGTGCGCCGAGGCTCGGCAATATCACTTCTATTCCGTGTGCGTGAACTCGGCCAACGTCAAGTACTGCAAGTCGCTGCTGTCCGGTTCCGGCGTCAAGGTCTGCGCCGTGGTGGGATTCCCGCTGGGCGCCATGACCAGCGCCTCCAAGGCATTCGAGACTCGGGAAGCCATCCGGGATGGCGCCGAAGAAATCGACATGGTCATCAACATCGGCGAACTGAAGTCCCGCAATTACGCCCTGGTCCTTGAAGACATCAAAGCCGTGACCTCGGTAAATCCCAACATCCCCGTCAAGGTCATCCTTGAGACGGGCATGCTTGAGATGGAAGAGAAGGTGATCGCTTGCGTGTTGTCGAAAGCCGCCAACGCCCGGTTTGTCAAGACCTCGACGGGCTTCGGCAAAGGTGGCGCCACCGCCGAAGACATCGCCCTGATGAAGCGGGTTGTGGGTGCCGAAATGGAAGTAAAAGCCAGCGGCGGCATCCGTGACACCGAAACGGCCCTGGCCATGATTCAGGCCGGCGCCACCCGAGTCGGCGCCAGCGCTTCCGTGGGTATCGTCCTCAATCAGAAACCCGCCAAGAGTTCAGGGTACTAGTGCCAATCGACCCAGACGCCACGTTACATTTTTTGGGCCCCTGGTGTGTCTGTGCCACGACCGTCAGGGAGTGGGCCGCCGATTGATGCATAGCGGATAGGGCAAGCCCATGCGCCTCTATTTCCCACCACCGTCATACGGCTTGTCCCACGGCGATTCTTGTTTGTCCCATACCGAACCGGGCTTCTGCCAACCACCCTCCGCAGGCACTGTGGGCAACTCCAGAACCAGTTCCGAAGGGTACTGCCATGCCCAAAGCAGGCCTGTGTAAACCGAAACCATGCCCAGCAGCAGGGTGACATACGTAAACTCTCGCTTGACCTCCTGCTGAACCACGGCCTTTCCTTGCTGTTCTACGGTCACGATCACCTTGGCCGGCAAGCCCATTCGAGGCACCTCCGCGGTGCCCTCACCCGACAACTCACCATCGACAAAGATTTTGGCCTTGGGATCCGATACCCGAATTTCCATGGTCCCGCACGACACCAACAGCGCTGCCAAACCAAGCAGCGCCCACCCTTTTTCGGCCACGCCCAGGCATCGCCTCATGTTTGACCTCCGCCGACCCTAGAATCCGATAGGGGCAAACCCCATCAACCCTGACGAGAAGTCGTTGTCCACGGTGAACGTGTCGATCAGGAAGCGGAATTCGATACGGGCAGCGATGTCGCTGGTGCGGCCCAGCAAAACCCCGGCGGCCAGGCCCACGGTAAGCCCTTCGTCGGTGTGCCAGCTCCGACCGTTCCATTCGGCGCTGTGCGTGGTCAGCGAGAGGGTTCCGCCCACATACGGGCAGAAATTCAGGTCCGTCAGCGGGTAATACCCACCCACGCCCAATTCCCAACTGAACTCGCTGAAATCGTCTTCGGAGCCGCCGTACATGTTCGTGAACAGTTCGGCCAGGAACGCCCGGGGATCATACAGGGCCGAGAACCCTGCGCCGTATTTCATGGGGAACTGGTCCAAACCGGAGGTGAAGCTGGTCGCCCCAAGCACCCGCAGGCTGTAATAGTAGGTGGAGCGCTTCTTCTTCAGCTTCTCCTGCTCACGATCCGTCACTTCATAAATGCTCTGGCCCTCTTCAGGCTTCTGGCCCGATACCAGATGCCGGGCCAATCTGGCTGTCACCGCATCCAGATCGTCCGGCGACGCTGCGGTCATGTTCGAGGCGGCCAGCACGGTACCATCGGGTCCCAATTTCTGGACCGAAATCTTCACGTTTTCGCCCATGCGCACCACGCTGAACCGAACCACGGCCTCGACCCCTTTGGCCCACAATGCCGCAGCGGTCTCCCCCTCGGAGGCCGGCAAAACGGTGATGCCCTCTTCGGACAGGTGCTGCTCCAGCAACACTCGAGCCACATCCACAAAGTCCGGATGTACGTTCACCGCATCGCCCTTGACCAATCCCCATGACTTCGGCTGACCCAACGCAGGGGCCGACATCAACATCAACACGATGAATAGCCAACTTGTCGTCTTGTTCATGAGCGCACTCTCCTGGTTTGCCTTCACCACACGTCATCGCCATTGGGGTTCAAAACCGCGGCGCACTCTACCAGCCCCACCGATCCGATGTCAAATTGCTCCCGCCTGCACAAAATCCCGCCCTCTCGCACGGGTGCGTGCTTTTCGTTGAAATAGCTCCGGTTCGCTAGTAGACTGCGCCGTTGTCGCATGGGTTTGCGCGTAAGGGGATCAGGATGAAGAAACTGGGATTGGCGATGTTGGGGTTCTGTTGGTTGCTGGCAGCTTGCTCCAGCACTTCCGACGGATGCAAGACCAAGGACGACTGCGCTCAGGGGCAGGCCTGTGTGGATGGTGCCTGCGTGGCATCCTGTAGCTGCTCGCCCGAAGACGAGTGCACGGCTACCGCTGCTGAGTGCCAGGCCGATGTCAAAACCGACACCCAATCCGACACGGCCCCAGAGCCTTGTTCGTTTGACTCGGATTGCGACGACCAGAACACCTGCACCACGAACAAGTGCACCGAGGGTTTTTGCGCTTACACGTTGCGCCCCCCGTCGGAAGCCGTGGGCTGCTGCGCCGTCGTTGCGGACTGCGTCGACATCATGAACCCGCTGGCTACCCCCACCAATCCCGATGCCGACCTCTGCACCGTGGATACCTGCGTCAACTTCCAGTGCAAACACGAAGTCAAAGACCCGCTGTGCTGCCACAACGACTTCGAATGCACCGACGAAAACGACTGCACCGACGACAAGTGCGTGGAAAGCTCCTGTGTCTTCTCGGACCCCAAGGAAGGTTGCTGCGCCCGTGACAAGGACTGCGACGATGCCAAGGATTGCACCCTGGACATCTGCATCTCGGGCAACTGCGTACACCCCACGGACAACCTGAAACAGGAATGCGGTTGCGCCTCCAGCACCGACTGCAACGACCTGAACGCCTGCACCACCGATTTGTGCTCCGATGGCCGCTGCATTTACGACAAAGCCCCCACGGGAAGCTGCTGCGGCTCCTCGGCCCAGTGCAATGACAATGACAGTACTACCGATGATTCCTGCAAGATGTACACCTGCATCTTCAAAAAACAAAAGGTCTGTGTCAGCAACGAGATGTGCAAAGACACCGACTCCTGCACCATCGACACCTGTGAAGGCGGCGTTTGCAAACACGAACACTCCGACGACCCCTACTGCTGCAACTTCGACGACGAGTGCGACGACTCCAATCCCTGTACCCAGGGCCAGTGTGTGGATGCCGTCTGCAAGTACTTCATTCTGCCCGATGCCAAATGCTGCAAGTTCAACTCCGAATGTGACGACGGCATCGGATGCACCATCGACGAGTGCCTGAACTGGAACTGCCACCACATCCCCGTGGGCGCCAACTGCTGTACTCCCGAAACATCGGGCATCGTCTGCGACGACGGCAACCCCTGCACCCAGGACAGTTGCACCGACGGCCTGTGCAAGTGGGCACCGCTGTCCACCGGCTGCTGCGCTGTGGACGACGACTGCATGGACTGCATCAACACCGAAACCGGTGGAAGCTGCACCGTGAACCACACCACCATTCCCCCCACCTGTGTCGGGGCCAACTGTGTGCCCAACGACTGCACCGCCCACAAGTGCCTGGACCAGTTCTGCTATTACAACAAAGTCGTCAACTGCTGTCTGGGTAATGAAGATTGTGACGATGCCAACCCCTGCACCACCGACTCGTGCGGCGCGGACCAGAAGTGCAAGAGTGACTTGAAGGCCAACTGCTGCGCCAGCAACGGTATGTGCAACGACGGCGAAATCTGCACCATCGACCTCTGCGACATCCCCGCCGGCAAGCAGGAAGGGACCTGCAAGTTCCAGGAAAAACCCGACTGCTGCGAGAGTGAACAAGACTGCCTGCCCAAGACCTGCAAGAACATCTTCTGCGTCAACGGCAACTGCGTCTATGTGGACAAAGCCGACTGCTGCATCCACGACATCGAGTGCGACGATAACAAAGACTGCACCATCGATACCTGCGAAAGCAACGTCTGCAAACACGTCGCTTCTGGCGTTTGCCCGTAATCGCCATCGGCCCAGGTTGCCACGGTGTTTTTTGGGCTGTCCTGGTGTGTCTGTGCCACGACCGTCAGGGAGTGGGTCCACGATCGATGCTTGGCGGGTGGGCGAAACCAAATGGGGGGCTAATCTTTCACGATGCACTCCGGACAACTACCCCCGTGGGCGGCCCAGGCCGTAACCACGGCTTTTGGGCCTGAAGCCTGCGTACGCGAAGTGGTTCCACTGCTGGGGCAGGCTTCCAACAGGAAGTACTTCCGCCTTCTGCTTGCGAACTGCCAGACCCAATCGGCGATCCTTGTCCAGTTGCCCGAAAATCCCTTCGTCAGCGATGAAGCCAGCAAGGACCAGGCGGAGCAGGAGTTACCCTTCTGCAACGTCCTGCGGTTCCTGCAGTCCAAAGGCATCCCCGTGCCCATCCTGTTGGTCGACGGCACCCGCCAGGGTTTCCATCTGCAGCAGGATGTGGGCAGCGAGACCATGCTCGATCTGATGACAAGGCAGCCGGAATTGCAGGACGGCCTGTACCGACAGGCCATCGACCTTCTTGTGGCGTTCCAGAAGGCAACCCACCCCACGCAGAATCACGTCGACCTCCATGCTTGTGTCGGCTACGGCCGCCAGTTCGATAGGGCTCTGCTTCGCTGGGAATTGGACCACTTCCGAGAGTGGGGACTTGAGGCCCAGGGCCACCAGCTAAGCCCCGACGAACGGGGCACACTGGATGCCGCATTTGATGACATCGTGGACCGTCTGCTGGATTTGCCCCAACTGCTGGTACACCGTGATTTCCAGTCCACGAACCTTATGCCCTTCGAAGGGAAACTGGTGCTGATCGATTTTCAAGACGCCCTGATGGGGCCCGCCCCCTATGACCTGGTCGCCCTGCTGCGAGACTCCTATGTCACGCTCACGCCCGGGCAGGTGAAGTCCTATGTCGATCTTTATTGCCAGAAGGCCGGCTTCCTTCACAGCCTGACGCCCGATGCCTTCGAACAGGCGTTCCACCTGCAGACGCTTCAACGCAAATTGAAGGATGCCGGACGATTTGTGTTCATCGATCGGGTCAAACAGAACCCCCGCTTCTTGAAGTACGTGGACCCGACCCTGGGCTTCGTGGCCAACGCATTCCGCCACCTGCCGGAATACTCGGCAGCGCACCAGATTTTGGCCAGCAAGCTCGCAGCTCTGCGTTAGTACCTGGACCCAGCGAGTCGCAATACCCCCTTCCAGCTTGTCTGGGGGTCGGGGGGCGCGCCGTTCCAACGGGGGCCCATTAGCTGCGCAACGCTTACGGAGTCTGCGCCTCGGCAGGATCCATGGCCACCGCCGCAAACAGGGTCCCGTATTGAGGGGCCCATCGGTGGAAGACAAGCAGCGCAAAGGCCAGATCTCGTTTGGTGTCTTCTCGCCAGAACACGACGTCCTCTTGATAACGCACCGGCCCAGCGGTGGGCGAATCCTTGTCCCAAGCCAACGCTCCCACAGGCGAGCGTTCCATTCGGGTGCGGCTTCCCACCACCAGCACTGCGTGGTAGGGGTCTACAAAACAGGCCGGTTCGCCCGCTGGCGCCGGCATACCCACTTCACAGGATCCCTCGATGAATGTGCCCGGCTCCCATCCCTTGGGCACCACATAGGCCGGCACACCTTGCTGGTCAACACGAACGACCTGGTCGGTGACCGTCACCCCGGGCTCCACGAACCCCCCAACGGTGCGCATCAACGAAAACCCGGCCAGACTAAAGGCCACAACGACCAGGGCGACCATCGTACGCCGCAGCCACGGCCACTCTAAGCAGCCCAAGAACCCA
>CAYTWV010000122.1:6193-7647 GCA_964442235.1 uncultured Myxococcales bacterium
AAGCAGCAGACCCGACATCAGTCCACCCAGATGCAGACTCAGGTTCACCCCGCTGTGGACCAGCCCTACCCCCATAACGCCCAATCCCAGGGCTCCGGGAAAGACCCAGAAAAGCAGTTTCCAATTGGCCGAATAGTGTTCCCAGCGCCAAAACGCAATCACCAGCAGTGCGCCCCAAAAGCCATACATGGCTGGCGAGGCCCCGACCGACGGCAAATCGCTGGTCACCCATGCGGCGGTGTTACCGGCCAAACCACAAACGATGGCCAGAGCCCATAATCGTGTGGCCCCTATCTGCCCCTCCAGGAACATGCCCACCAGCACGATACCTGTCCCGTTAACCAGCAGATGAGCCAACTTTCCGTGTAAAAACGTGGCCGAAAAAAGCCTGTACCACTCGCCCCCATCCACCGCCCCGTTTACCTTTGCCCCCGAAGCCAGCAACAAATACGCTGCCGCTTCGTCGCTTCCTTCAGCCAGTTGGTTCACCCACACGAACAGACCCGCCAGCAATCCGACCAGAAAGGCGGTGCCCCAGGGAAACCGCCACTCGTTACGGGTTTCCAGATACCTGGCAGTGTCCAACGATTGAAGGTTCATCGTTCCAGCGGCCGCCCAAGAACCGATTCCAAACGGTCGATCTTCTTGGTCAAAGCGCCCGTGGTTCCCGCACGATCGTCGATGGCGATATGAGTACTGACCCTGCTCGAAACGTCCCGCATCAACTCGTGGCATTCTCGGATCAGCTTCCACACGGCATCGGGCTCTCCCTCGACTTGTGTGCTCATGGCCGTGACCCGGTAACTCACGCCGCTGCGGTCGATGTGGTCCACCACTTTAGCCACCCACGCGCCCACGGACTCGCCTGCATCTAACGGGACTATGGTGAATTGCGCCAGCATGCCAGCCTCCTGAATGCTTGACTATAGGCCGTGAACCCCCGATGATCAATAACTCACGGCTGGCTTCCCCCGACTGACGCCCGCCAAGGAGAATGCATGTCCTTTGATAGCCCATCCACGTTGGACCTGGTAGCGGATCTGGAGCGCAGCCAGGCGGACCGCAATCGATTGCAGTGCCTGCTGGATGCCCTGGGAGACGGCGTGTTGCTGGTGGACCAGGAGGGCAAAGTCCTGCTGGCCAATCGCGCCATGGGCGGACTGCTCACCCGGGACCCCGTTCGCCTGGTGGGACTGCCCTGCTGCGAACTGCTGACCCACCACCGAAGCACCGATTCCGGGTGCCCCGTGCAGCAGTTCCCCGGCGGCCAGACAGGCAGCTTTGAGGTCTTTTTCCCAGACTACAAATACTACGAAGAGAAGGTTTTTCCGCTGTATCGGCCGGGACAACCGCCGCTCTACGTGATTCAGGTCCGGGACTTGACCAGCCTGTATTTGGCCATGCAACACGGTTTGAAAGCGGCCAACTACCCTCTCATTCCCGAGGACTTTGAA
>CAYTWV010000122.1:7657-10301 GCA_964442235.1 uncultured Myxococcales bacterium
GTCGTCACTTTGTGAAGCAGTTGGAAGAAACCACTCGCCAATTGCGCCGCGCCCAGGATGACGCAGCGGACCTGCGACGCCAGTCAGCCCGGGTTGAGGCAGCGGCAATGCCCGGACGCCTGTTGGGACTGCTCTTCCCCGAAATGTGGCGTACGGTACGTTCGTTGGACGAGGGGCTGGCCCTGCTGCTGGCCGAATCCGATGAGTCCGGAAACAGCGGATTGGACCCCATCGCCGTGGTCCGAGAACTGCTGGCCACTTCCAGACGAGCCCGCTCCATCGTGGACAAACTTTCCATGCTGCACCTGCGGGATCGGGTCCAAAGCCAGATGGACATCGATGCCCTGGTCGCCGAAGCCGTCAAGGACGCCCAAACCGAAGCCCATGCCGACGGCGTCCAAGTGGACCTTGTCCAGGGCAAAGCCGGAGTCATCGAGGGCAACCCCGCACAAATCAAAGAAGTCGTCCGAAGCCTGCTCTGGAACGCCATCGACGCCACCAGAGGCACCGGCGGCACCATCACCGTCACCACCGGCCAGGTGGACGACAGCGTCTTCATTCATGTGCGTGACACCGGAAAGGGCATCGCCGTCGCCGAACGAGAACGCCTGTTCACCCCGTTCTTCACCACCTCACAAGAGGCCGGCAAAGTGGGCCTGGGACTGGTCGTCTGTTATCACTTGATTCAAGCCCACGGAGGCAGCATCGACCTGGACAGCGAACCCGGGAAGGGCACCTTGGCCCGAATCCGTTTGCCCATCCGAACCGCTTGAAATAGTGGCATTTGCGGATCGATTTTGTGCCGGCGGGGCCTACGTCCCCATATCACACGAATTAATGACTAAATACCAGACGCCCACTCCCTAACGGGGCTGGCGAAATTGTCGGACCTGCGAACCCTAGTGTGGGCTTTATATGCAGATTTATCAGTTATTGTGGACGTGCTGTTGCCCACTCCCTGACGGTCGTGGCACTGATTAGTACACTCCGTCCCCCCAACCCCTGGACTTTTTCGACGGCCCCTAACGGCCTGCCCCGCCTTCGATGGCCCCGAGGGGGCCCCTCAGGCCCTTCGAGGGGAGCGAAGCCGAGGGGTCGTGGCACTGACACGCACGGGCACCCGCCTTCAATTATTACTGGTCTCTATAGTCTGAAGAATGACCGGATGCGGCGGGCCAGGGTCGCTCGCTCTTCGGATACGTTCAGCGTCTCATCCATAGCCCGTTTGGCCGCCAACTCCTTCTGCGTCGCCGCTTTCCTGGCTACCATAATCTCGGTAATTCGCTCCAGCGCCTCGGGGGCCCGGTGCATGACCTCCCGGAAGGGCTCTCGGTCCACCACCAGGAACTCACAATCCTCGTATGCCACCACCGTGGCAGAACGACGCTCACCCGTCATCAGCGACATCTCGCCAAAGCTGGTGCCGCGGCCCAAACGCGCCAGATCAATGCTGACCCCCGTGGCCTCGTCACGTCCCCGCACCACCGCAACACCCTCTCGCACGATGAAGAAACTTGCCCCCAAGTCGCCTTGCCTGACGACCTCCTCCTGGGCCGCAAAAGCCTCCACACGTGCCCGCCTGGCCAGAAACTCCAGGTCATCCCGTGGCAAAGGCTCGAAGAACGGCACTGTGGCCAGCATCTCCAAACGCTCCTGGAACTCTTCGTCCCTCAGTTCGTCATCACTGCCCTTCCCGCCCTGGTGCAGATAGAGGTCCTGGATAGGATACGGAATCTGGATGCCCGCACGCCGGAAAGCATACCAAAGCATCGTATTTACTTCGTCAAGCATAAATTCTCTGCGCTGAATATCTTCGATAAAATAGATGATTTTATAATTTATCGCCGAAGCGCCGTACTCCATGATCAGAGCCCGAGGCGCTGGGTCATGCATGATGCCCGGGACTCTTCGCAGAGCCTCGTCGACCACACGTTTGATCCGGTTGGGCGCCACGGAATAGGGCAGTCCGATGATAGTCGAGCGCCGCAACAGCATGGACGGCCGGCACAGATTCACCAGCGAGGCCTTGGTGATCAGCGTGTTGGGCACGACGATGGTTTCACGGTCCGAGTTCTCGATCTTCACGGAACGCCAATTAATCTCCAGAACTCGGCCCTCTTTCTGGTCGAATCGAACAAAGTCACCCACCTCAAAGGGCTTCTCCATCTGCAAGGCCAGGCCGCTGATGATGTTGCCCATGGTGTCTTGCATGGCCAAGCCCAAGACGATACCGACAAACCCGGCCGAGGCCAGAATGGCCGTCAGGTTCACCCCCTGGTTGCCCAGCACCACAAAAAGCGCCACAACAAACACCACAATGACCAGCAAGTCCCGGATAATCACGGGAACACGAATGTGTCGTTTGGCCAAAATCAGGTCGGCCACAATTACGCCGGCCAGTTGCGTGGCCGCCAGCGTCACGCCCGTCAGCGTGACCAGAAAGAAGACTCGGCCAAACCCCACCGAATAGCCGTGGAATGCGGCCGCCAACCCAAACAGAAACAGCGAAAAGAAGATGGCAAGCGTGGGCGATTTCAGCCGCTTCCTGGCATCCGGGGCCATGTGCAGTTTGCGAAGCACCAACGAGAGCAGCCAAAGGATGGCCAGCGCAACAAGCGGCCCGGGCTGGTCCTGCACATAGGTC
>CAYTWV010000123.1:0-4440 GCA_964442235.1 uncultured Myxococcales bacterium
GCCTGTTTGAGCGCCGGGCCCGAGAGTACATCGAGAGCGTCGAGTTCACGGTGGAAGAAGAAAAAATGGCCGTAGTGATTCAGGAAGTTGTTGGCGCTGAACACGACGGGTTCTTCTATCCGGACATCTCGGGTGTGGCGCAGTCGTTCAACTTCTATCCCACGGGCGGCATGTCTCACGAGGACGGCATCGCCTCGGTGGCTTTGGGCCTGGGAAAATCCGTCGTAGAGGGCAATCGGGTCATGCGATTTTGTCCTCGATACCCCACCCACGAGATTCTGTCTCAGCGCGACTTAGTTGGGCAGTCCCAGAAGCAGTTCTATGCGCTGAATTTGGCTTCGGCCAACCCGAACCTGGAAGAGCAGGACGAAGGGACCGTGGAGTTGCTGGATTTACGCCGGGCGGAGCGGGATGGCACCCTGCAGGCAGTGGGGGCGGTCTGGGACTTCGAAAACGATCAACTGGTCGAGGGGTTGCGGCGACCGGGGCCCAGGGTGGTGAACTTCGGGAACATCCTGAAATACAACTCGTTTCCGTTGGCCACACTTCTGGCGGATCTGCTGGATATCGGCCAGACCGCTTTGGGTGCACCCGTGGAAATTGAGTTTGCTGCCAACGTGCAAACCTGGCCCGGCGTGAATTCGAAGCCTACGTTCTACCTGTTGCAGATTCGTCCTCTGAACGTGAATCACGAGGACGTGGAAGTCCAGGTAGACCTGCAGCAGGAACGTTCGTCGCTGGTGGTGTACAGCGAAGAGGGGTTGGGCAACGGCATCTTGGACGACATCCACGACGTGGTGTTTGTGAAGCCCGAACGGTTTGTCCCCACGGAGACCATTCGAATCCAGGAGGAGATTTCGGCCATTAACCGGACCCTGCGCAACGAGTCCAAGGGGTATCTGCTGGTGGGGCCAGGTCGTTGGGGCTCTAAGGACCGATTCCTAGGCGTTCCGGTGTTGTGGCAGGACATCAGCCAGGCACGGGTAGTCGTCGAGGCCGATTTAGAGAATTTTCGGGTGGAGGCTAGCCAGGGAACCCACTTCCTTCATAACGTGGTGGGCATGAATGTCGGGTACTTGAAGGTGCGGTGGGGTGCCGAGAAGAACGCCTGGCTGGATTGGGACTACTTGCGCAGCCTTGAGGTCGTCCAGGAGACGGAGTTCTGCGTCCATTGCCGAGCAACGGGACGATTCCTGACCAAGATGGATGGAAAGACGGGGCGCATCGCCGTGTACAAGGAGGAGCGATGAGCGACGAACAGGGGAGCTTCGTTCCCGTGGGGGAAACGGAGCAGAGGATGTTTGGCCCCAGGGGAATCCTGCTTTGCGGGTTCACCAACGAGGGCCAGCGGGCCCTGGTGGGGCTTTGGGGCGAGGGCGGTTTGTCGGGGGTGCCGGTCTTTGGCGCCGGGATGAAGGATGCAGCCCAAACTTGCTTGGAATTGTTGACCCGCGGCGGTGGGCTGGGCGACGACTCTGAACTTCCCAGGGCCATTGTGGTCTCCGGGTTGTTGGAGCAAGAGCTTCATCTGGTGATGCGGCTGTACAGGCAATCGGGTGCACCCAGGCCGTTGTGGGCCGCCTTGACCGAACATTCTCAGGATTGGCGGTTGGGGGATCTGCTGGGCGAATTACAGCAGGAGAAGTTGGCTTTGGAACAAGCCAACAGGGAAAAGGGGGGCCAGAAATGAAAGGGTTTGTGCGATTCCTGACCAAGCTGCCTCGAGTGTTGTCGCTGATTCTTGTGGTGGCGGCGGTCTGGCTTTCCACGGGGGGCCAGTTGCGGCCCAAAGGGGCACCGCCCACAGACATTCAATCTGTACCTCTGGAGCGAATTGTTTACTTGTTCCCCGGGGCGACCTCGGTGGAGCGTAAGGAGCTTCCCACCCAGGCCTCGGAGGTGTTGGATTCGAACGGAACGTTGCTTGGGTATGTGGTGGCGACCGCCCCTTACAGTGATTCATTCATCGGTTATGGCGGGCAAATTCCCATGCTGGTGGCGTTGGATACCGACATGAAGGTCAAGGGTATCCAGGTGCTGGCCAACAGCGAGACCCCCTCGTTCCTGGATGGACTGCGAGAAGGCAGCGACGAGAACGGAGGTAAAGGGCTGTTTGATGTTTGGAACGGCCTGGGGCCCGATGAGGCAGCAAAGCAGGAGGTTGCGGCGGTCAGCGGGGCCACCTTGAGCAGCAACGCCATCATTCACGGGGTTCAAACTCGTTTGGCGATGTTAGGCAGTTCCGAGGCCGTAGCGGCGGGCTTCCCCTGGAAGGATGCACTGGCTTGGGGCCTGGGGCTGATACTTGTTTTGCTTGCGCTGGCCAGTTTTTTCTGGCCGGGGCGCATGAAGAAGGCCCGGGTTTATCTGCTGGCGGCCAACGTGGTGGTTTTGGGGTTCTGGATGGGCAGTTTGCTGTCGCTGAGCCTGTTCGACAACTGGGTGCACAATGGGGTTGCCTGGTGGGTCTCGCCGGTCGTGGCGGGCATCGGTCTGTTGGGATTGCTATTGCCTTTGTTTACCGACAAGTCGTTCTATTGCATTTATGTATGTCCATTTGGTTCGGCCCAGGAACTGGTTGGTTTGGCCAACAAGAAGAAGTGGGTGCCCAAAAGAAGGCTGGCTAGGGTCCTGCGCACCGGGCCGAAGGTATTTCTGGGTGTTGTGGCGTCGCTGCTTGTGCTGGGCGTGACCTTTGACCTGGCGGATGTGGAACCCTTCTCGGCGTTCCTGTTTTCGTCGGCTTCGGTTTATGCACTGGTGTTGGCCGGGGTCTTTCTGGCGTTGTCGGTATTCGTAAGTCGGCCCTGGTGCAAGTACCTGTGTCCAACGGGGGAGATCCTGGAAGTGATTCGACGGCCGGACGTCGTGAATACGGCGGCAAATGCAGAATCGGGAAGCAAGGGCAAGGGGGAGAGCATGAAAGCGAAAGATATCATCATTCTGGTCTTGGCGCTGTTGTTGCTGGTTGTGGTGGCCAAACCCCAAGTCGAGAGTTGGGTGGGCCAAGAGGTCAAGACCCAGGGCGCGCTGGCGGTACTGGAGGATTCGGAGCGCATCCAGAATTTCACGGGTGAAGCGGTCCCCAGGGATGTAGTGGACCGAATTGTAAAGGCTGGGCTTCGGGCCCATTCGGCCAAGAACAAAAGACCGTGTGACGTGTGGGTGACCCAGGAACGGGCCCGAATCGACAAACTGGCCGAGTCCTTCGAAGAAGAAGAGAAGGAGTTCCTGCGCAACGCTTCGGCGACTTTGATTGTGGTGGGCCTGCCCTCGAAAGGCGCCGGCGGCGAGTCGGGCTTCTGGGTGCAGGACTGCTCTGCTGCCACCCAGGCACTGCTTTATTCCGCTTCTGCCCAAGGCGTGGGCGGGGTGTGGCTGGGGGTGTACCCCAACGAAGAGCTTACGGCCAAGGTGGCCGAAGTGCTGGAACTTCCCGATATGGCCAAGCCCGTGGCCCTGATTCCCGTGGGTGTGCCGTTGAAGCTGGGCGAAGCTCGAGAAGGCGTGGATCTGAACAAGGTGCATTGGAACGTCTGGTAAGCCGCAACCCTCATTAATCGTCCATAGCGCCCTCACCCTGCCCTCTCCCGGCGGGAGAGGGGATTTGTCCCTCATCCATCCTCCTTCCTCCATCCTCCTTCCTCCGCATGTCGGTGCGGAATTTGACCCGATCTCCGTTAGGGAGTAGACCGTTTCCAGTACCCGCTGTGCGGGAATGGGGACGTATGCAACCAAGGCTGTGGAACAAGTCCATGGGGGGGATCAAACTGGCGGTCGCAGCGATGTGGCTGGCCGGATGTCTGAGTGCGTGCACCAAAAGCAGCGATGAAGCCGATGTCGCGGCGGGTGCCGTGAAGCATGAGGCCAAAGACGAGCTTCCGGTAGCGGCGTCGGCCCCACGAGGGTTTCCTTCGCCGGGGCCCTATCCGGTGCCGGCCTCCAGCAGCCCCGGTCCGGCGTGGTTTGGAACGCGGGAGAAGGGATTGGTCCGGTTGGATGCGGAAGGGTTTCACCATGTGATGGTGGCTCCGTCGCACGTGCAGCAAATGGTTCCTGCGCTGCCCCGTGGTCTTTGGGTGCTGTCCCAGTACCGCCTTTTCCTGGTGGACGGCGATAAAGTGGAGCCCATCTCCACGGATGCCACCTGGGGTCCCATCGAGCGCATCGCGTCGGGGGCAAAAGGCGAGGTCTGGACTGTCGCTGCCAAACGTATCGGTCGTTTTGACGGGCAGTCTTGGAGTTATCTGGACCGAGCTGAAATTGCTCCCAACCGAGAATCCGTCACGATCAAGGACATGGATGTAGACGCATTTGGCCGGCTATATCTCTGCTCGAAGAGTTCCATCTATGTGATGCAGGACAGCGAGTGGCGTGAGGTGGGGCTGAGCCTGGAGCCCAAAAACGTGCTGGTGGGGATGACCCTCTTCCAGGATGCCA
>CAYTWV010000123.1:4450-8419 GCA_964442235.1 uncultured Myxococcales bacterium
GGTAAAATACGGCGCGAAAATCTTTTTACGGTCCTCTTCCAGGATGCCAACGCCTGGCTTCTGACCCGCCAAGAAGTGTTACACGTGGGGCGAAGCCGCTGGGATGCGGTGTACAAGCAGCATGAAGAGCCCGGATTGAGGCGTTTGACCGTGGGTCCCGAGGGGACCTGGTTTCTGGAAGATGGGCTGATTCTGTTGCAGGGGGAAGGCGGCAAGAAGCCGTGGCCTCGACTGGACCTGTCTCAAGAGCCGGTGAAGGCCAAACGTTTGCGTTCCACCTATGTGGACTCGTCGGGGAGGGTTTGGATGGGCACCGACCGTGGGGTGGTCATCCTGGACAAAGGCGGGCTTCTGACCTTCTGGCCCAAGAGTGCGTTTCCCCTTCTGGACAGTGATGTGCGTTCGCTATTTGTGGAGGGTTCCGGCCCTCGCCTTCCTGCCATGTGAACCCGAGATTCTGGGTCTTGCCCACGTCGTTCAGTTTCCGTACTGTGCAAAAATGTTGCGGGAATGGCATGGCGTCCAGAGTGGGGCTATACTCGCCCGTCGTTGAGCTACTCCAGGGGGCAACATGCCTCAGGTGGCGGGAAATCAAGCGATGAGAAAACGTTGGACTGGGCCAGCCCTTGTGGTGTTTGCCTTGAGCGCTGGTGCGTGGGCAGTCTCTTGCGGCGGCACGCAAGACCAAGAGGATGGGCGCATCTTGGATTCGGGAACCGACGGGGTCCAGGATTCCAGGGGGGCCGAGGACGGATTGGATCAGCAGATTCAGCCGTTAGACCTGGGCCCCATGCCCGACTGGGCGGGTCTGCCGTGTGAACTGGCGGCGGGGCAGGATGTGGCGTCTCTTCCGCAGCTTGGTTGCCCTGCGGACTATGATGCCATGGCCACTCGGCCCTCGGAACTCTCTCTGGCTTCTGCCAGGTCGCTAAAAGCCATCGTGGACCAGTCCGGTGGGGACGCTGTCTATTTCTTGAACGCCAACAAGTACATGATTCACTACAATTTTGCCTCGGATTTTCTCTCGGGTGGGGGCAAACCCGTGGTGCCGGATCAGGCCACCTTCACGGCGTCAGAGTATTTCAGCCCCTACCGTCGGTTCCTGTTGGGAAGCCTGACGTTCTACCAGAGCCTTGGGGTATACGCCTATGAACTGGCGCCTTATGACACCTCTTCCGTAGAGATGATTGTGAAGGCCTTTGACCTGGTGCAGAACGCCAGTTTTTGTGGGCAGCGCCTGGTGTTTCATCCCACCTCCGACGCCATTGGTAAGGTCGCCGAAGGTTTGCCAGACAGAATTCGGGTGGTCACCACCGAGCAACTGATGGCCGGGGCCGAGTATGTGCCCTTCAATCTGGGGGTTGGGGTCGGCCAGATTCGGTTTGTTCGGGTGGAAGAGTTGGAAACGGGGCAGGTGTTTGTTTCTCCCAGGGAACTGGTGGTGCTGGACCGGGTCCCCAACGATATCGCCGTGGTAGCGGGCATCGTGACAGGCCAGGTGCAAACTCCGCTTTCTCACATCAATGTGTTGTCTCAGAACCGAGGCACCCCAAATATGTATCTGCCCAACGCACTGCAGTCCGAAGAGTTGAGGGCGTTAGAGGGCAAGTGGGCGCGTCTGGAGGTCACTGCATTTGACTGGACCGTGACCGCGGTCACCAAGCAGGAAGCCGATGCCTGGTGGCAAGCACATCGCCCTCCCAAGATTGAGATTCCCGAGTTGGATCTGAGTGTCACCCAATTGACCGATTGCCTTGAACTGGACACCCAAGACATTCCGGCGTTTGGGGGCAAAGCCAGCCATTACGGGCGTCTGACCCGGATTGGTGGCCCCGTTCGTGTGCCCAAGGCCTTTGCGATTCCGGTCTATTTCTACAAGAAGTTTGAATCGGACAATGGGTTTGATACCCGCATCGACCAGATGTTGAAGGACCCCGGTTTTCAAGGGGATTCGGCTCGTCGACAGGTGATGCTGGCCGAACTTCAGGATGATATCCGGGTCGCTCCCCTGCCCGAGGGGTTGGAGGAACTGGTATTGGCCAAACTGGCCACGGAGTATCCCGGAATTCGGATGCGTTTTCGCAGTTCAACCAATGCCGAGGACCTGGATGGGTTTACGGGCGCCGGGCTCTATTCCTCGACTTCGGGGGATCCCAACGACCCCCAGAATCCCGTGGCCAACGCCATTCGATTCGTCTGGTCCAGTTTGTGGAACTACCGGGCCTTTGAAGAGAGGGAATGGCGTGGCATCGACCAGCGGGGGGTGGCCATGGCGGTCCTGGTGCACCGGTCGTTCCCCACGGAGTTAAGCCAGGGCGTGGCGCTGACCAACAATCTGTTTGACGAGTTGGAACCGGCCTTTTACGTGAATGCTCAGGTCGGAGATACGCAGGTAGTGAATCCGCCTGCCGGAGTCTCCGCAGACCAGTTCGTATATTACTATTACAATATGAACCAGCCCATAACCTTTTTCGCCCACTCGAACCTGGTTCCCGAGGGCCAGACAGTGCTGACTCGGGCCCAAACGTACCAGTTGGGCACGGCCCTGGACGCCATTCACTACGAGTTCAAGGCCGACTACTGGAAGCCCGGGCACTTCTACGCCATGGACGTTGAGTTCAAGTTCAACCAGGACCCGGGCGACGAGCAACCGCTATTATGGATCAAGCAGGCCAGGCCCCATCCGGGCTGGAGCCAGGGGCTTGAGGGAGAGGCAGAATGAAGATCCGACGAAGCGATGCAGCACGCTTGATTTTGGTGGGGCTGCTGGGTTGTGGCGGCGTGGCCTGCACAGCGACCGAGAGTGATGGCCAGCAGAAGGTATTGGACGGCCTGGAAATTGTCTTTCCCCAGGACAAAGTCGTGACTCTGGAGTTTCAGACTGCCGATGGGTACGACGCCATGGTCGCAGCTTACTTGGCCGCAGGCAAAGCCGATTATGTGGACGCCGGATTCACCTTCGAGGGAACCGATACCCTGGATAGTGTTGGCTTTCGCCTGAGGGCCCCCACGGTAAATGGGCCGGGCGAAAACGAAAAGAAGTTCGCGTTGAAGGTGAACTTCAACTTTTTCGGTGGCGACCGGTTCCATTCGCTGGACAAGGTTTACCTTAGCAACAACAAGTCGGATCCCTCGTTGATGCGAGAGCGGCTGGCCAGTTGGATTTTCCAGGAAATGGGTGTTCCCGCAAGCAATACGGCTTATGCCTGGGTAAAGGCGGACGGAGCCGATCTGGGGCTCTTCACGATGGTTGAAGAGGTGGACAAACGGTTCCTTCGGGCTCGGTTTGGTACCGCTGGCAATGCCGACGACGGCAACTTGTACAAGTGCGAATTGCCCGGCTGCGATTTGACTTTCAAGGGCGAAACCAAGGCCGATTATCTGGATACCACCTGCCTGGAAGAAGACGGTTGCGGGCTGGTGCTGAAGACCAATGAAGAGGATGGAGCTTTGAACTCCTACGCCGATTTGATCACCTTCCTGGACGTGCTGAACAACGAGCCCGAAGAGACCTTCGAACAGAACTTCGGTGCCATTTTTGATGCGGACGCCTTTGCCCGCTATCTGGCGGTGGCCGTGGCCATTGGGGACTATGACGGCTATTTAGGCAGCATTGACAATTTTTACCTGTACCACCGGTCGGACACCGGCAAGTGGACGTTCATCCCCTGGGACCACCGCAAGGCGTTCGGAATCAAAGGGTGTTCGCTGGCCGTGCATCCAACCGGGGTAGGGCCCCTGAGCCCCGAATGCACCACCGAATCCCGGCCGCTGATCGAGCGTTTCATGGCCGTCCAGGCGTGGAAGACGCTCTACCTTGGCTACTTGAAACAGGTGACCGACCAGTACCTGGATGAAACCGTGGTGCAAGCCTGGGTGGATCAGTGGGACGAACTCATCGCCCAGAAGATCCCGCTGGATCCCAAGTCGCTGGTGACGCTGGCCCAATACGAAGTGGCAAAGGGCAGC
>CAYTWV010000123.1:8429-10052 GCA_964442235.1 uncultured Myxococcales bacterium
ACGGCGCAGGCGGACAAGGATCTGAACCTGATGGAGTTCGTGGCCAAACGAAAGGCCTATTTGACCCAGGAACTGACAACGGAAACACCATAGACGTCGCCCCTCCGTGACAGTCGGAGTGGGAACATGGGGGTGCCATGAGAGTGATTTGGGCGATGGTGGCGGTTTTGACGTGGGGTGTGGGGGCCGCACAGGCTAAAGAGAACAACTCGGACGAAGAGGCCAAGGCAGGCAAGAAGGCTCAGGTCCAGCGAAATGTCGAGGTTCAGGCCAGCCTTCATTCCAGGATGACGGTCACGGATCAGACCGGTGATCCCGCCGCCGAGTTCGGCTTGAAGAGAGCTCGAGTGGAGGTCATCTGGAGCCCAACCAAGGGGGTGAGCGGCGTCATCGAAGCCGCTCTGGAACAGGTCATCGAGGGGGCCGATGCCCAGCGTCTGGTGCGGGACGCATATGTGGACATCAAGGCCTTCAAGTGGCTTCGGTTCAAGGCGGGGCAATTCAAGAAGCCGGTCAGTGCCATGGAATTGACCTCCAAAGGGAAATTGCCGCTGGTGGAGCGGGGTGCAGGCAACGGATACCTGATTCGGAAGTTGGCCTACGGAAGTCGTGACCTGGGCCTCGAAATCTACGGCCGCCTGTGGAAAGGCGCCAAGTTGGACTATTTCCTGGGCGTGTTCAACGGCGCAAGGCTGCCGGCGTTCGAGCAGGACTTGAACGGGACAAAAGATGTGGTGGCCAGGGTGGAGGCGGAACTGTTTGACGGCTTTCGGCTGGGCGTGAACGGCGTCTGGAAGGGCATCGATACCGGGGCGGAATACGCCGAGGAGAAGCCCTCGTCGGGCTATCTGGTGGGCGTGGACCTTCGGTACAAGGTGGGGGGGCTGTGGCTGCTGGCCGAAGGGCTCTGGGCCCGTAACCATCTGCTCCAGGACGCTCCGGCGGCAGCGGGTGCGGTGTTGGCGGCCTCGTATGTGTTCCCTGTGAACCCCATGCGAAGTCCCATGGTGTTGGAGCCAGCGATCCGGGCAGAGTGGATGCGACCGAACATGGATGCCGACGGTCAGTTGTGGGTGGTCTCTGGGGGCTTGAACGTCTGGGTTGCCCCCATGGTTCGGCTGATGCTGCAAGGCGAATGGGTTTCGGCCGACTCGACGTTGCAGGCGGAGTGGCCCGATACCATGCGGGGCTGGCTTCAGGTGGCGTTCGACTACTAACACCACCGGCGGGGGAAACCGTGGCGTACTGGGACTGGATGACCGGTCGAGAGCGATTGTGGTGGAGAATCTACCGAATGCGGCTGGTTCCCGGCTTGCTCATTGCCTTCCCCTTCTGGTTCATCATGGCCTGGTATCTGCTGTTCGCATGGGCCAATCACGCGGGATACAATAAGGCTTCGGGCAGCAAACAAGCGCTATCCATTGAACTGTTCCATCTGCGTCTGCACGACCTGCTGGCTCGTGACTGGCGCCGGGTAGTGTTGCCTGATGCGGACAAAGAGTCCGCAATCCCCACGTATCAACTACTGTTATCCAACAAGGCGCTGGACGCCCTGGACGGTGACGGTCCCCCCGAAGAGGGCAAAGGGAAAACACATGCATCAAATACTCTGCTTCCTCCCTC
>CAYTWV010000123.1:10062-10295 GCA_964442235.1 uncultured Myxococcales bacterium
TTCGTGAAGGCGAACTTCCGGTACCGAGGCAAAAAGCACTGGAATTGGAACTATGCCCAGAAGTCGTGGAAAGTCCGAATGGAGGAGGACCTGATTGAGGTGCAGCAGACGTTCAGCTTCGTGAACCCGGTCAGTCCATTGCCTTTCGGGGAAGAACTGATACTGGATATTGCCCGGGAAAACGGGCTGCTGACGCCGGACTATTTCCCAATTCGACTTTTCTTGAACCGTGC
>CAYTWV010000124.1:0-10290 GCA_964442235.1 uncultured Myxococcales bacterium
CCCGGCGTAAACCAGGATTTGCATGGAAGCCAGGAAGTGCGCCCAAAGCGTCACGTAAAGCCCTGCCAGGCCAAAAAGGCAGACCACCAGACTCAGCGCCGAGCGAATGGGGCTCTTCCAGATCACCGTGGCGAGAGCACCCACCAGGGCAATCACAGCAAAGGTAACAAATACAGCCAGTTCCATAGCAAACTCACCTGCTCAGTGTGAGACATCCGGGTGGGCACAACCCTCATGCCGGGCGTGGGCCTCAAACTCGTGGCGGAACTTCTTGACCAGCGCCCTGACCGGCATGGCGCAGGCATCCCCCAAGGCACAAATGGTGCGCCCCTCGATGCCGTCGCACAGGGACAGCAGCAAGTCCACATCCTCGGGGCGGCCGTGGCCCAATTCCAGATTGCGAAGAGTCTGGGCAATCCAGGCGCACCCCTCTCGGCATGGCGTGCACTGGCCACAACTTTCGTGGGCATAAAAACTGGCGACACGGTGCGCCAACGCCACCATACACGTGCCCTCTTCAATGACGGTCACACACCCGGTGCCCAGCATGGACCCGGCCTTGCGCACGCCATCAAAGGTCAAAGGGATATCGATTTCGTCGGCCGTCAGGATGGGCGTCGACGAGCCCCCGGGAATGACCCCTTTGATGGGACGGCCACTCAAGGTGCCCCCACCCTCCTGCTCGATGAACTCCTTCAGGTTTTTGCCCATGGGGAATTCAAAAAGTCCCGGGTTTTTCACGTGGCCGGAGAGGCCAAACAGCTTTACGCCTCCGTCGCCTTCAGCACCCAATTTGTGGAACGCTTCCCCGCCCATCTCAAGGATCAGCGGCACGGCGGCGATGGTTTCCACGTTATTGATGATCGAGGGGCGACCAAAGGCGCCCACCACGGCCGGATACGGGGGCTTCAGGCGGGGACGGCCGGGTTTGCCTTCCAGAGACTCAAGCAGGGCCGTCTCTTCGCCGCAGATGTAGGCGCCGGCGCCCAGGTGAACATACATATCAAACGAGAAGGGGGTCCCCAACACGCTGGCCCCCAGGATTCCGGCCTTGCGGGCCTTCTGAATCGCCTCTTGAAGCACCTTGGCCACATCAGCAAACTCGCCTCGCAAGTAGACATAGCAGTCGGTCAACCCACAGGCCCAGCCCGCAATGACGGCCCCTTCGATGAGGCGAAAGGGGTCCTCACTGATAATGTACCGGTCTTTAAAGGTTCCGGGTTCGCCTTCATCGGCGTTGATGACCAGATAGCGCGGGCCTTCGACTTTGGCCAGGAAGCTCCATTTTTGACCCGCAGGGAATCCGGCGCCGCCGCGCCCTCGAAGTGTGGCCTTTTTGACCTCTTCCGTGACGTCCGCAGGTTTCATGGCCAGCGCCTTACGCAACGCTGCCCAGCCGCCCAGACTCCGGTATGTGTCTATCTGCGTCAGCCCCGGATGCTCTTTCCAGCGCAGAATCAGGTTGGTCTGCTTCATGCCGGTTTCTGCTCCTCTCTAAGGCGCCGAAGGACGGAGACGATTTTCTCCGGGGTCATGGCTTCATAGTAGGTGTCGTTGATCTGTAAGGCGGGTGCGGTACCACATGAGGCCAGGCACTGAACCAGCGTCAATGTGAACAGCCCGTCGGGCGTAGTTTCCCCCTGCTGCAGCTTCAGTTCTCGGCGGATGGCATCAACCACGTCATTGGCCCCACGAAGCCAGCAAGAGACATTGCCGCAGACTTGAATGTGGTATTTGCCCACCGGGCGTTTGTTATACATGGTGTAGAACGTCGCCGCAGAGACCACGTGTTCGGCAGGCACCGCCAGCGACTGGGCCACCAATTGCATGACCTGAGGCTCTATCACACCAAACTGCTCTTGGGCGATGGCCAGTGCGGGCAAAATCCCCGCATGGCTGTCGGGGTACTGAAGCACGATTTGCCGAATTCGTTCGGCATTCTCTCTTGTAAACTCAAGACTCATCCGCATTCACCCGTCCCGGGAAGAAGAGCCTGTTGCCATACTAAGCCTCGGCGACCCTAAAACACGCTCTCCCCCCTGTCAAGGGCGCACGCGCCGCCGTCGGCCTCACTGCTGGCCCAAGTTCCCCCGCAGGGGGCTAATTGGACTGAAGGAACTGCTCGTCGTACAGCAGTTCCAGCCGGTATTTATGGGAGCGTTCTTCGGCCGCAATCTGGGCGGCCAGTCGCCCCAAATCCGTGCCAGGGTGTTGGGTAGCCCACCGCTCGTAACTCTGGATGGCGGCCCACTCCCGTTTCATGGCTACCACCAGCACATCCCCCGGATCGCTGGCCTCTTCCAGGGCCGGTGCCTTCAGTCGTTGCGCCAGTCCCAGGTCCTGCATCGGTTCGGGCTCCAAAAGACCAAACTCCACGCGTTTTCCGGCCAGGGCCTGGGTGAACAGCTCGACGTGACGTTGTTCTTCCAGGGCCAGCTCCTGCAACATGACTTTGGTGCCCGGGTGCTGGACCCGCTGGCTTGCTCGGGTGTAAAAGTCAAAGGCCTCCTGCTCCCACTGCAACCCCTGCCTGAGCAGATCTTTCATCTCTTCCATGGTCCCCTCTTGTTTTCATCCCAAGTCGCAACCAGCGGTATCACCAGAGAGCGCCGCATGTCAATTGTGTTGGGTTGACCCCAAAGGCCATAGACAGTACCATTCCCCTGGCTTCACCCATGAGGGTAACGATGTTTCCCACCCGTTCCCGGTCGTCTCGCCGTTTTTGTGCCATTCCCGGGCAGTGGCTTGCGCTGCTGGTTCCGGTTCTGCTTTCGGGGTGTTTTTTCAAGTTGCCCGAGACCCCTTCGGTCGACATCCCCCAATTGCAGGACGAGGATTTGGTCCCCCTGGAGGACTTCAATGCGGCCGATGCCGCCTACGATCAGTCGGGCAACGAGCCCGAAATGATCTGGCGCCCGGATGACACCGGCACGGGCATCGATTGGGCCGGCCAGGATGTGGACGTGGTGGACGAAGACGGGTTGTTGACCCCGGACACCTCAATCAACTTCGATGAGAACTGCCCCTACCCCCTGACGACATTTACGGACACGGTCAGGACCCAGTCCTTTATTCAGGTGCAACAAAGCTTGCTCAGTCCGGTGGATCCGACGTTGCCGCCCGAGCAGGTGCCTCCCCCCGACAAGCTTTATGTCTATTACTTGACTTGTGGTTTGAAACAGAGCAGCTATTGCGCAGAGCGTGGCTACGCCGTCTCGATTACGGAACCCTCGGTGCTGAATGCCCAGGCAGAGTGCTCCCATAGCTGTTACTTCTATGTCTACAAAGATGGCTGCAACTACAACAACCTGGTGGACTGTTGGTCTCAAGGCTCGACTTCGGCCAAGATGAGTTTGGACGTCCTGCCCGGCCTCTATCTGGTAGTCGTAGAGTTCATCGGCGACGAATTGTGGGACATGACTGGCACTCCCGATTACAGTCAGGCCTGGTTTGACCTGCATGTGGCGGTCAACCACGTGGCTGGGCAAGAGCAGTGCGTCACCGAGACGGCACAGACCCCGCTGCCCGAAGTGGCCGTTTGTACGGAAGGTGGCGAAGCGACCTGGGAGTTGGCAGCGCCGGGGGTCCTGGCACCGGAGGTGGGAGACGACTTCGACCTGGGATGCGGCATGGGTGACGTGAAGGCCGATCCGATTGGCGGCATGGCGGATCAGGCCCATTCCTTAACAATCCCGGCGGACTGGACCGAGCCGGTCCGAGTGATCGCCGAGGTGACCTTCCTGGCGCAAGAGCCGCCCTTGTCCCACCTTTTCGCCGTGACCTCGGCCCCATGCGGCGCACCTCAAAGTGTGATCGACTGTGTCTGGGGGACTCAACAGACCCTTACGGTGCCCGAAATCCTGGCCCTGCCCGGAGACACTCTGTTTGCCGTTGTGGATGGCCTTGGCAAGGACGCCTTTACAGCGCTGGGCGGACAGCCCTATACCGTGACCTGGCGGATCTCAGGAGCGTGCCCCGAGTAGGGTCGGAACCTGGTAGGCGACACACGGCACACACGCCCACTCCTTCATTCCTTTCAGGTGCGTCACGCTCGAAAATCCCGGGGATGCCAACCGACTTCCACCCTGAAACACGAGTCTGATTTCGGCCGCACCAACGCATAAACAGGGCCCTGTTTATGATCCTGTTGACACGAAACAGGGGGGTGTTTAGGCTTAGTTTGGCAAATCGGCCGCAAGGGAGGTCCATCGTGTACTTGGCTAGAAACCTGGACAATGTGCTTCTTGAATGGTATCGAACCACGCCAAGAAAGCCGCTCGTTCTTAGAGGTGCCAGGCAGACCGGCAAATCCACTTCGGTGCGGGAGTTCGCCAAGCATGCGCCGCTCTTCCTCGAGCTCAACCTCGAGCGCTTCGAGGACAAGGCTCTGGCGCTGTACAGCCGTTCCCCTGCCGAGTTGCTGCAGGCACTTCAAGTGCGTCACAACCAAGGTGTCTTGCCCAGAGACACGGTTCTGTTTCTTGACGAGATTCAGGCCCTTCCTCATTTGACAGGCTGGCTTCGCTTTCTGGCAGAGGACTATCCCGAACTAGCTGTCATCGCTGCCGGATCACTGCTGGAAGTTCGCATGGCCGCTAAGGGGTTCTCCTTTCCCGTAGGACGCGTCACGTTTCGAATGCTGCGCCCGTTGTCGTTTCTGGAGTTCTGCCGGGCCTCCGGCAAGTCCGTCCTTGTCGATGTCATCGAGTCGTCGCTGAGGGAACCAAGGCTCCTTGGTCCTAACGTTCATTCGGCCGCCATGGAACTATTGAGGGACTACCTGGTGGTTGGCGGTATGCCTGAGGCCGTAAGCGCGTGGACAGGAAATCGGAACGTGATGCAAGTACGAAGAGTGCATGCTGACCTGATGCAGGCGTTTGCGGAAGACATCCAGAAGTACGAAGGCGACGTACTGGCCCTGGAGTCGGCTTTTCGCAGTCTTCCACACCACTACGGTTGCCGATTCAAATACGAGGGTTTTACGCAGGATCTTGGCGGCCGTCGGGCCAAGGTGGCGCTAGACAGGTTAGAGGCCGCTGAACTCATACATCGTGCGGTGCCCACCACCAGCCTGTCGCTTCCATTTCGAGTCAAGGAGCGAGCGGCTCCCAAGCTTGTATCGCTGGACATCGGCATGGCTCTCTCCCGGCTGGGGGTAGGCCCTGAGACGGCCCGAACGGCAAGTCTGAACTCGTTGCTGGATGGGCGGGTGGCTGAATGCCTGGTCGGGCAGTTGCTCCTGGCTTCGGAATCGTGCGAACCCGACAGCCTTCATTTCTGGGTGCGCGATAGGCCCACGGGAGCGGCCGAGACGGACTACCTTTTACCCACAGCCAGCGGGCTCTTGCCTGTGGAAGTTAAGTCAGGAAAGGCCGGTTCCCTTAAATCCCTCCAGCAGTTCCTTCTGGAGTCCGGTACGCATATCGGCATCCGTCTCAATTCCGCCGAGCCGTTGGACGAGCCGTGCAGAACCGCCACTCCCTCCGGGCCTCTGGAGTTCCAACTGTTAAGTCGTCCTCTGTACCTTGCTGAGTTGCTTAGAAGGTTGTGACAGAAGGCCGTCAGTGCGGCGGGTGGGCAACGAGGCGGGACTGGGAATTTCGGCAGAGGAGGAAGACGGAATCCAGTTCCCAAGCGTCAGCCCCTGCCCCTTTTTCGGTAGGCGTTTTTTTGGGCAAAAAGGGCTTGACCTTGCGCACACCCGCCTATATACCGGCCCCCAGCATGCAACTTGTGAGGGTGCCATGCATACGAGTTCGAACGAAGCCGCCAGGAAGACGGCCCTTTACGACATACATGTGGCTGCAGGCGGCCGCATCGTGGAGTTCGCTGGCTGGATGATGCCGGTTTGGTTCGCCGGAATCTCGAAAGAGCACGAGTGTGTCCGCACCCGCGTGGGAATGTTTGATGTCTCCCACATGGGTCAGATCCACGTGACGGGCCCTGACGCTCAATCCGCCGTGGACTGGCTGATTACCAACAACGTGGCGAAGCTGGAATCGGGCCAGGCGGCCTATTCCCCCATGCTGCACCCCAACGGAGGCATTGTGGACGATTTGATCGTCTACAAGCGCTCGGCCACCGACATTTTTATCTGCGTGAATGCGGGCACAACCGGGAAAGACTTCGCCCACATGACGGCGAACATTCGGGGCGATGCCAAGTTCGTGAACCTTTCGGACCGATACTCTCAGATTGCCATCCAGGGCCCCAAGGCGCTTCCTCTGCTTGCCAAAGTCTGGCCCAAAGCAGCGTCGGAACTGAAGACCTTCCGCTTCCTTGAATTCACGGACCAGGGCAACGATTTGCTGCTGGCCGGGACCGGATACACGGGCGAAAAGGGCTTCGAGCTATATGTTCCGTGGGACTCGGCACCGCTTTACTGGAAGTTGTTCATGGACGCCGGTCAAGAGTTCGGGGCCATGCCCATCGGGCTGGGTGCCCGTGACTCGCTGCGTCTGGAATCCAGATACAGCCTGTACGGCCACGATATCACGGACCACACCAATCCCATCGAAGCGGGGCTGAAGTGGACCGTGGACTTCTCCAAAGAGTTCAACGGCAAAGAAGCCATCCTGCCGTTCAAGGACGGCGAGACCCCCAGGAAACTGGTCGGCTTTGAAATGGTGGAGCGAGGCGTCCCCCGCGAACATCATCCCATTTTTGTGGGCGATGAGCAGGTGGGCGAGGTGACATCGGGGGATACGGCCCCGACACTTGGCAAAGCCATCGGTCTGGGGTATGTCAAGACCCCGTTCCACAAACGTGGCACCGAGTTGTTCATCGGTATCCTGGACAAGAAAGTTAGGGCCAAAGTGGTCAAAACGCCGTTCTATACGGCCGCTGAATAGTCAGGCTCAGAATCGGAGGGAGAGATATTATGGAGATCAAGAAGGACCTGAGGTACTCGAAGACGCATGAGTGGGCCGCCTATGACGAGGCCGAAGAAGTCGTGCTCATCGGCATTACGGATTACGCCCAGGACAAGATCGGCGACATCACCTACATCGAACTTCCCGAAGAGGGCGACGAAGTAGAGAAGGGCACCTCGTTTGCTCAGGTGGAGCACCACAAGGGCGTTGAGGAAGTCTACTCCCCCATCTCCGGCCGCGTTCTGGAAGCCAATGAGGCTCTCAAGGATGCTCCCGAAATGGTCAACCAGGATTGCTACGAAGACGGCTGGCTGATTCGCGTCGAGCCCGAAAATCTGAGCGAACTGGAAGAAATGATGTCCGCCGAAGAGTACGAAGAGTACCTCAGCGAGCTGGAAGAAGAAGATATGTAGGGGCGTTTGCCCGGGTCCCGTCCCTGTCGTGGTCTGAGACCTGTGGAAGTGTGAGCCGGCCTTTGTTCCGTGAAAGCCGGCCCCTTGCGCCTGTCACTGTCCCTCACTTTTGGGGCAGTCTTCACAACCAGTGATAGGATTCCAAACCATGCGCTATATCCCCCATACTCCCGAAGACCGCGAGCAGATGCTCGAGGCCATCGGAGTCGGTTCTCTGGAAGAGCTGTTTCACTCCATCCCCGAACAGTATCGGCTGACCCAGTTGCTGGATTTGCCCGAGCCTCTGGCCGAATGTCAGCTCCGCATGAGAATGCAGGAACTGGCCTCCGCCAACCGGGACACCAGCCGGGTGACCTCGTTTGCCGGTGCGGGCATCTATAATCACTATGTCCCGGCAGCGGTGGATCACCTGATTTCCCGTTCCGAGTTCTATACGGCCTACACCCCGTATCAGCCGGAAGTCAGCCAGGGCACCCT
Organism: uncultured Myxococcales bacterium; assembly: GCA_964442235.1. Classification (GTDB taxonomy): domain Bacteria; phylum Myxococcota_A; class UBA9042; order CAIXZC01; family CAIXZC01; genus CAYTWV01. The sequence continues at coordinate 7,763 of CAYTWV010000124.1, forward strand.
GCAGGCCATCTTCGAATTCCAGACGCTTATCGCCCGGTATCTGCAGATGGAAGTCAGCAACGCGTCGCTTTATGACGGCTCTACGGCCCTTAATGAAGCCATTGCCATGGCCATCCGCTCGTTCCGCAACAAACGACCCAAGGTCGTTATGGCCGGCGCCCATCATCCCGAGTACCTGGAAGTTGCCCGCACGTCTCTGAAAGATGCGGACAAGATCCTGATTCCCGTGGGCACCGACACAACGGGCCGAGTGGACATGGACGCCTTGGGCAAAGCCATGGGCCCGCAGGTAGCCGCAATCGTCGTCCAGTACCCGAACTTCTTCGGCTTATGGAAGACCTCAAGGCCATCCGGGAAATGGCGACGCAGCACGGTGCCTTGATGGTGGTCACGTTCTCGGAAGCCCTCGCCTTCGGGCTGGTGGCCCCTCCGGGAGCTTTCGGCGCCGACATCGTGGTGGGAGAAGGCCAGTCGCTGGGATTGCCCATGTCCTCGGGCGGCCCGTTGCTGGGCCTGATGACGGCCAAGAAGTCCCTGGTCCGCAGCATGGCGGGCCGACTGATTGGCCAGACCGAAGACCGCCACGGCAACACCAGCTACGTCATCACTCTGGCTACCCGTGAACAGCACATCCGCCGAGCCAAGGCCACCTCGAATATCTGCACCAACGAGGGCCTGTGCGCCTTGATGTCCACCATCTACATGTGCCTGCTGGGCAAGCAGGGCCTTGAGAAAGTGGCCAAGCTCAGCCATCACGCGTCACTTCACCTGGCCAACCAGTTGCAGGCGATTCCGGGCGTGAAGCTGCCTTATGCCAAGACCCCCTGGTTCAACGAGTTTGTGGTGGAACTTCCCGTTCCTGCGGCCACCGTGTTAGCAAAACTGGAAGCCCTGGACATCGTGGGCGGCGTGGCTCTGTCCCGCTTCTTCCCCGACATGCCCAACCGCATGCTGGTCACCTGCACCGAGCAAAACGGCCGCACCCAAATCGGCCGATTCGTCGACGCCCTCAAGCAGGTTCTGCAGTAGATAAGTCGGGTCTTTTTCCCAACGATTTCCGTCACATTGATGTTTGCCCACTCCCTAACGGTCATGGCACTCAGGCACATGGGGCACATATTCCAGCAGAGCGCGTGGGGCAAATTGCTGCAGGTCTTTATGGGCAGGCCAGCGAGTGGTCCAATGTGGGCGTGGTCGGAATAAGAGTCACTTGAGTGGCGATGGGACTGGCCTTTGTGACTTCCAGGAACGGGGCACCCTCCGGTGCCGCAGTCGGCGTCGAAAGCAGATCGATGGGAAGACCCCAGTTGTCGGCGCAGTTGGCGATGCTTCCGTCGGGGTTCAGGCGCAAGAACAACACGTCTTGCCCCCCAAAACCACCGGTGTCCGTGGTACCCACAACCCAGATGGAGCCATCGGCGGTCACGGCCAGACCTCTTGAACTGGCCACCTCGGCCCCCATAGAACCATAGGCTCGAGCCCAAAGCACCTTGCCACCCTCGCTGATGTGCATCACCAGGATGTCCAACCCCGACAGGCCGTCAAAGGCAGCATTGAGCACGTTCCCCAACACATAAAAGCCCCCGCCCGGAGCCGGTTGAATTCCGGTCCAGCCTACGCCGCCAGCGTCCCATCCCAACTGCAAACCCGTCAGGTACGAACGCTGCCAGAGCACATTGCCCATCGGGTCCACTTTCACAGCCCACAGCTCTTTGCGAACCATGGACGACGTGGTTTCACCCACAACCACCACACCCCCATCAGGAGCTGCGGCCATGGCAAAGGGAACGCTGCTGCCCGATGCCCCAATAGAAATAATCCAGCGTTTGGTAAAGTCGATGTCCGGACGGGCGATCCACCACTTCTTTTCCGAGAGCGACGCCTGGGGGGCGATCCAGCCGGCCATGAAGGGGGTCTTGCCCGACACGACCAACGACGTGGGTTCCAGCGAATAACCTGGAACGGCCCAGAGTTCGCCCTGTTCTTCGATCCCCGTGTAACCAAGCCGGGTAACCATAGCAACCGAATTGGACCCTGTAGTGGTCTTGGTGACCAGATATCGTTTGCCCTCTTCGGTTTCCAGGGCGCCGACTAGAGCCTCGTTGGACGCACCAAAAGAGAGCTTCTGGGCAAAATTCACGGTCAGGGAAGTCAAATCCATAGAAACCAGAATGCCGTCCTCGGAACCCGTACTTCCCCCTACCCTGATGTCTCCGCCGTCCCCGTAGGAGAGCGCGTGAATCTGGTCGTTGCCGGACAGAGGAATCGTCACCTGCCAATCGTCCTTGCCTTCGTAAACCTGCCCAAACCACATGTCCGTGCTGCCGCCACCATTGATCAACGCTGCGACCACCGGTCCGAGCCAGGTCATGACTATGCCAGCTCCCGTCTCATTCTCAGCGGTTCCCAACAGGCGCACAAACGACTCGCAGGTTCCGGTATCGAAGCAGGTTTCGGGTTGAGCCTGGTAACAGCACCGGAATGAAAGCCCAACCCCCAACGCCATGTTCATGAAGACCGGTTCACCC
>CAYTWV010000125.1:0-10283 GCA_964442235.1 uncultured Myxococcales bacterium
GGACAGGCCCAAGCCGCAGGCGAGGGCCAGGGGGGGCCGCAACCCCGGCAGCAACGCGTTCGGACGGGGGATGGGTCGGACGCCTTGCGGCTTCCATCGGGCCCTCACCCTGCCCTCTCCCGTCGGGAGATTGGATTCGTCCTTCCTCCCTCATCCTTCGTCCATCTGCCATCCCACGGCCATTACATGGAGATAAGTTGCTGTGCCGCAAGTCGGCCTACTTTCGGCGGTTGGCCAGGCAGCGAAGCAGAAACAGAGCCATCAACAGAAGCAGGCTGGACGAAATGGGGCCAGGTAACGTGTTGGCCGCACAACCGCCGCCGTTCTTTTTGGGTTCACCAGACACATCGGTCTGCACGTCGTTCTGGACATCGGCAGTGGTGATCGTCTCGGCGCCGGCGCTGTCTTGGGCCACCACATCCGACGGCGGCGATTCAGGGTTTGGCTCTGTGGGTTCTTCCACCACAACGGGGGCCTCGGGGTCCTGGTACAGTTCGGGATTGGTCAGATACTGGACCTTCAGCGCCACCTGGCGGCGGGCATCCAGCAGTTCCTGCTCGTCCAGGGTCCAGGGGGCGTCGGCCAAATCCAATTTGTCGGTAAGGGGCACACCAAAAGCCGAGTAGGCCCGCCCAACCTGCGCTCGGGTGTACTCTTCGGCCCCCAATTCCGAGGCCAGCAGGAACATCTCCCAGTCCTCAAGACCGTCTCGAATCTGCTTCATACGGTAGCTGATGACAGGACCGTCCAGTTCGATCCCTTCGGGCGAACCGGTGCCCAAAGGCCCGTCATGATTCCCGGGATACATCAAAATTCCATCGCCCTGGCGGCTGAACAACTCCCCAAACCCGGGAAGGTTCACCAGCACATGCCAGGGGTCTTCGTCCTGCCAGTAGGCCAGTCGCCAGTATAAGAAACCCGTGGCGCCTTCAAACCAGGCCCCCCACTTCACCAAACGGGGTTCATACCCAATCTTGGTATCCACGTCGTAGCCCATCTGGCCCGGGAAGTTGGCGTTGCACACATAGAACCAGAGTTCTTTCCCCTTCTCCATTAGCTGCTTATAGAAATCGGGCTCGGGCCATGTGCCTTTGGGCCAGTAGTTGTGGCCATACATGGGCGTGACGGGGCACCAGATGTCCACAAACGGGTCCAGTGCCTCGACCCAGGGCCCCGTGACCATCACGTGCCCCTTCCACAAATCGGTCAAGGCGTGGAGCAGTGCGGAGTCACTCTTGATGCGATCGTACGAGCCATTCGCCCGGTGTTCGGGCATCCACGGTTCATCGGAAGCATACAGATAAACGTGTTTCATCCAGTCCTTGGACTGAAGATACTCGGCCGTAGCCTTGGCGGCCTGGGAGTACTGGACTTCGGTCATCCCATCCAGCCCACGACCGGGAGCAAAAGTATCGAAGTCAAAGCGGTTTGCGCCGGCCCCATCGGGATAATAGGAGCCGTCCAGTCGGGGGGCAACTCGAGCCTCGAACTTGCTCCAATCAATGGGTAACAGCGCCCCATTTTCATCGAATTTGTATTCGATTTCTCCGAACAAGTTCGTAGCATCTATTCTATGTCTATGCACTTCCCACTCATAATTACGGTATATCAGCTTTTCTTCATCTGTGTTGATACCATCGGGACCGCCGTGATACTTGTCCGCACTGGAGGGACTGAACCGGTAGGCCGTAGCCACGTTTCGCTTCACCGGAATGGCGAAGTCCCAGATTTGCACCTCGACGGGCAAGGTCTGCACCACCTGGGCCCCAACGGTAACCGTGACCTGGCCGGTATAGAGCCCCGGCTTCTGGTCCAAGGGGGCATACAATTCGACAAAAACCATTTGGAAGTCACCCGAGGGGACCGTGAAGGGCACGGCCACAGCGGGATGAGATTCCGAATAGGGGTCATAAAACGGCACGAGAGCATCGGGATACCAGCCAACCTCACGCTGGAAAATCGGGAACAGATCACATCGCTTGCTGAAGAAGACATCACAAGGCGAAGCGAAGGTGATTTCGACGTAGTACTCCAGATAGAGATTTGCCAGCGAGGCAGGCAGCGTCGCTCCGTCGGGCCCAGCCAGATCCGAGATCTCGACCTGGACCTCTTCGACGGCGTTTTCGCCGGCCTGAAGCAGAACCTGGAACGCTTCATACTCGTTGCGAGCCAGTTCGACCCGAATCAGGTCCGTGCCTTCAGGGATGGGCACCCCCCGCTTTGCCACCTTCGTTGTGGATGGGAACAGGCGCACGTCCAGTTCCGCTGCACCAGCGGTGCCCATTGCCAGGTATCCAAAAAAGAAGGCCATCCACGTTCGCTTCAACCACATCGCCACCCTCCGTCGACGACAGGACTGTAACAAACCTGCCCCATGGATACCACCCCTGCGTTGTGCGGCTTTCTTCCTTGTGTGGACGGAGTCATCTGCTATTCTGCGGTCAACGGATGGAGGTCTATGATGCGAAACAGCAGATGGTTTATAGCAATGGGGCTTTTTGGCGCAGCGATGCTGAGCTTGGCTTCGTGCAGCAGCGATTCCAAAAAATCGGCTGTGGACGCGGTCCAGGATACTCAAACTGATGCGGATATCACACCTCCACCGGATGCGGTCCAGGATATCCCTGGGCGTATCGACCTTTTGCCCCTTGACGTGCCAGGCGCGGATGTGGCCGACGTGCAGGACCCGGATCTGGTTCCGGATGCCGGGGATGTCGCCGAAGAAATCATCGAGCCGCCGATTCCCGAATTGCCGACTCGTCAGCCGCTGGCCCAACCTACGGATCCGCTGGCTGGGAGCGAAGTGGCCTCGTGCGGGCTCTATCTGGAAGAGCGCTGTGAAGGCGGCGTACTAAAGCGCTGCGAGATTTATGACTCGGTTCAGCAGAGTTGGGTGGAGAACCCCGAGCCGATGCTGGAGCGAGCCTATCTGTATGACCGTTGGCGAGACCTCTATAACAGCCCGGATGGTCAGGCCATCGATCGCGATTTCCTGGCGGAGACGCTGCCCGGAACGCCTGAATCGGTGTGGGGCGACCCCAGTCACTTCGAGGCCTATTGGGGCACCGGGGACGGAGGCATCTGGACGGGTTGGTCTACGGTGGCTTCCATCTTGCGTTACGCCCAAACCGGCACCGAGGCGGACTATGCCCGCATGGAGCAGCAGGTGCGTGACATGGTCAGCATGTATGATGTGACCGGAGTCCCCGGCTATTTGTGCCGATACCACTTCCTGCTGGTCCCCGACGGCACACCCAACACACCGGACCACATTCTGAGATGGGAAGGCAGCTTCAACCCGGACAGCCGCGATCGGCTGATTCCCAACCCCGAAGCGATTCCGAATTTGCCCGAGATTTACACTCAGGGCATTCCCAAGGGAGACGGCACGTTTATCAAAGGCACGCCGATGTGGCGCGGTCGCCCCTCGATCGACCAGAACACGGGCCCGATGACCAGCCTGCCCATGGCCTACGGACTTCTGAAGGACGAGGCTCTGAAAGAGAAGATCAGCCATCACCTGACCTGCTATCTCAAGCGTCTTCAGCGCATCGAGATCATCAATTTGCAGCAGAATCAGGAGCTTCTGGACGGACTGATTGCTTACTTCAGCATGGGTGAGCTGAAGCTGGACCCGGACGACATCGACCTGACCAAACTGGACCGAATTGTGGGTTACGTTCAGCGCCAGGTGAACACCAAGAACGAAGAGGATTTCGATTACTCCTGCCCCGACACGGTGCAGTACGAGCCCTGGCGCGTGATTGACGCCACTTCGCCCACCTTCTTGAAAGACCTGCTGGATCTGGTTTCTGACATGGACGACGGCGGGTTTAGACCCAACACCATCGACCACTACTACTGGCCCAGCATCCGAGGCGGCGACGCCATGCACTTGATGCATCTGGCTACCATGGCCTACTACATGACCGGCCAGGAGCAATATCGGGAATTCCTGTTCAAGGAGCTGATCGGGGGCATCGACACGTTGCGGGTAACACAGACTGCGGGTGCGTTCGATCTTCCCAAGTTCTGCAAGAAGTATTTCGGCGACCAGATCACCTTTGGGCCGTGGTGGGCCTTCCTGCATCTGCTGGGTGATTCGGATCTGCGCACCCAGATGATGAAGGCGTTCCACAACGAGATGTGGGACAAACTTGTCAAACAAGTGGGCAACGTCGATTTCAACATCATGTACGCCGGAGCCCTTCCCGCCGACATCGCCGTGGATCATGAACAAGCTCTGACTTACGCCATGGAGCAACTGCCCTGGATGGGCGGCAATGGCGGGCTTCACATGGGCTCGCCCCAGGATGTCTCTTGGCTGCAGGAGCCTCGCCGCACCTATACCACGACTCCCGACGCCATTCTGGCGGCGACCCCCGACGGCATCACGGCCGAATGCCCCACGCAAACCGAAGTGGACATTTGTAATGCCCAAGTCGAAATCCTGGGCATTAAGATGGACAACCTGACCGGCTGGAGCACCCACGACTGCGTCCCTGGCGACCCCTTCGAGTGTCCTGTCTTCGACAACAAGTGTGTGCAGAAGCAGGCCTCGGGCCCGCTGCCCGTGCACCTTCGCAATTTCACGGACTATCTGTGGCAGCGAAATGCCTTTGCGCTGGGGGCCGGATACAATCCCCAAGGAAAACGCCAGTTCGCCGGTTCCGATTATTCGGTGCCGTATTGGAATGCCGTGCGTTACGGGTTCATCACCGACACGGCGGGACAGGTTCTGGGTTGGAAGGAATCGGGTTCATGTGATTAGAGAGTCTGGCGGCCAGAGCCAGGTCGCCTACAGACTTAAGTCCAGCACGGACAACGCCCCTGGTCGCCCCACCCCACCGAAGAGATCGTTCAAAGGCAGCAGATAAAATTTGGGTTCATTCGCCTCGCCCAGCAGCAACATGTCGCCCTGGGGTCGGATGTTCAGCAATTCGGGGGTTCCCAGCACGGGAAGGGGCGAGAACTGCATCTCACCCACTGGGATCGAGAAGAGTTTCCCATCGTCCAGCACAAAAAGAGTCCCTCCATCCTGGCTCCAGACGAATCGGTCCAGGCGGGGTCCCTGGCGGTCCACAGGCAGTCGCTTCATGGTGGTCAGATCGACGAAGCTGAGATTGCTGGGCGCTTGCTCCCATTTCCAGCTTCCGTCGGGCTGCTGCACCTGGTCAGTGTGGTTTTCGTACAGGTAGACATACCGGCCATCGGGAGAGAGTGTGTAGGAGGGGATGTTCTTACCATAATCCATGACGGTCCAGTCGCCGGTTTCCAGGTCCACGAAGATCAAGCCGAAGTCCATGTTCTGGCCGTAGTAGCCCCAGGTCTGCTCCATATCCTGCTTCCGAGTGAATCCAACGGCCTTTCCCAGGGATTCCGAGACCACTACCGGCCCGAAACCAGGCAGTGTCCGCAGGGCTTGGCGGGATTTCAGATCGATGATGGAGATGGGGTCTTTGGCACAGGACGTGGGGCTGAGCACGGCCAGGCCCCGAACGCGGTCCAGCACCACTTCATCGGCGCAGTTCTCCATGCGGGCCGACCCCGTGAAGAGGCGCTTTTCGGGAGAGTAGAACTTCATGGTGGCCACGGACGCCTGCCCCAGCCATTCGGAGTAAGTCAAAAGCACTTCGCCGTGCTGTGTAGAGAAGTCGATGTCCCGGATGGCCACCGAGGTCTGCACGGTCCAGTACTGTTGCGCAGCCAAGTCCACGAAGCCCAGGTCGCACCGGCTGATGTCGTGGACGCCGCCTAGAGAGACCGTCGGTGCACACGAGGTGCCCACCAGCAGTTCCTCCCAATCCGTCGTAGGCAAGTTGCTCAGGACCAGGAATCGCCCGTCGGGCGTGGGGTCCACCACGGTGAAGGGCACGGGCATCCAGTACGTTTGGGAAACTGCGTAACTTTGCAGGTCCAGCACCGTCAGCGACGTTCCCCCTTCCATGAGCAAATAGGCCACCAGGCCATCGGGAGAAAAATTGATGCGCTCGACATTCAGCAGTTGGGGAAATAGCTGGCGCTGGCCATCGGGCAACCGCTGTGCCATCAGAGCCATTCCCGGCCGATCAAATCCTTCTTCGGGCCCAGGCAGCGGCACCATGGCCAGCAAGGTGTTCCCGTCGGGAGAGAGAATAATGTCGGTGTAATTCAGTGCGTAAGTCCAAGTCCATGCCTCTTTTTCGGCGTTCCACTGCCGGTCGGCCTGATACTCTCCGGGGTCCCGGCCCCGCTCCTGCCAACCGGTCTGTTCTTCGTTGTCGATGGCTCCCGCCTCCAGCTCGCAGCCTGCGAACCAGAACGAAGCCGCCAGTAGCACTGCGGGGAGTATATGAGCGGATTCGGAACGAGGGATTCGGGCCAGGCCAGAAGAGCGTCGCTGTTGCATGTTGTCCTCCCGAGATTGAGTGGATTTGCCGGGTCTGGATACAGCAAGAGGCGTGCCAGGGCCCCATGGGAGGCCGGTTTGGGCAGAATTCAAGGGCCGGTGCGTCAGGGGGTGCCGAAGGAATCTACACATTTGCGGAGCGAAGTGGTAAGCAAGCGGGGAACGGAGGACGCCATGAAAGAAGGCCTTGTGCCCGGTTTGGTTCATCAATTCAGGTATTTGGTTCCGCGCTCGAAGATGGTGCCGAACCTCTATCCGGAAGCGGCCGATTTCCAGGAGATGCCCGAGGTGTTTGCCACCGGGTTTATGGTGGGATTGCTGGAGTGGGCCTGTCTGGACGCCATTAAGCCCCATTTGGATTGGCCCAAAGAAATGACCTTGGGCACTCACATCAACGTCAGCCATCTGGCGGCAACCCCCGAGGGTCTGGAAGTCACCGTGACCGTGAAACTGGTGGGTGTTGAAGGGAAAAAATTAAGCTTCGAAGTGGAAGCGCACGACGGTGTGGACCTGATTTCGAAAGGGACTCACGAGCGGTTTGTGGTGATGCGTGACAAGTTCGTGGCCCGGCTGGAAACCAAGAGACCCGCTGCCCGGTAATGCCGTCTACTGGGGCAATGGGGGCAATTGGGGCGTTTGAGGCACCAGTTCTTTGGTGTTCAGTTTCCCTTCAAGCCCCTTTTTGACCGTTTCCAGTTCTTCGGCGGTGAATCGCCGTTCCGAGATGGGGGTGGGGTCCAGCCCCGTTTTGTTCATCATGCTGCCCATAATGTCGTTGTGGGCCAGGCCGAAAAAATGGCCCAATTCATGGACCAGGGTCATGGGCCATGATTCGGCAGACAGGATGATCCAACGCCTGGATTTGTTGGCCCGCCAGCGCCAATGCACCCCATAGATATTGCCCTTGTCGTCAATGTTCTTGACCGTCTCTCCTACAAAGACATGAACAAAGCCCCGCTGCCAGCGCCTTGCGCCCAACCGATCCCGATCGCCTCGATTGCGGATGTGGGTCAGGTTCTTGGGAAGGAGATCGATAGAGTAGAGTTGGAAGGCGACTGACAGGGACTGCAACAGCAGATTGGCCCTGTCGACATGGGCCGCAAGCCATTCGGGGTTAACGACGGGTTTGCCGCCGGATTGGGCCACAAAAAAGCGGATGCCGATGCAGGTGGTGATCTCGGTTGGGCAAGAGGGGATCGCCGAGGCATGCTGCTTCAGGGAAGCGGGGACTTCGGGCCTGGAACCTGCGTGGGCACAAGCGCCCCAACCAGGCAGTCCCCCAAACAAACCTGCGCAGCCCAGCGAAATCAGCAGGGAGCCGGTGAAGAGGACTCGGCGGTTAGCCCGGTAAGGAGTCAAGGCACGGTGCTCCCCTATTTGAACAGCAGTTTTCTGGCGGCAGCCGCAATGGCCGAGCGAATGTTGGCACTGTTGGTGATGGCCCGCCATTCGGAGCTTCCCAGTTTGGGAACCAGCGCCACGGCGATGTCGGTTGGGGTAGCCGGGTTCCGGACCAGATTAAAGAGGACCGACTTGGCAGACATCCAGGTGCGGTTCTTGACCATGTGACGGATGGCCTCGGCGGAGAGCCCGGGCAACTTGCTGTACTCTTCGACTTCCTCGAGAGTGATCTTCGGATTCATCATCACAAACATATGCAGCGTCTTATTGGGGTCTTTGACAAGCAACTGACGAGCGGTTTTGCCGCCCTGGCGGGCCAGTTGGCGCTTTTCGTGGATTGCCAGTTCCCCAATGCGTTTATACAGATCCGAGAATTCGGACTCGATTCCGGTGATTCCAGCGGGCAGCCCCCGCAGCGGACCGGCCGACTCTGCCAGGGCTTCACCTTCCAGTTCTGCGTCCATGCTCTTGAGTGCGTCTTGAACGTCCATCTCTCCGGACTGAGGCGCAAATGGAGAGGGTTCCTGGTCTCCTTCCTGACTCTCTTCGGGGAAATCTTCGGGACCAAACTCTTCGGAGACTTCGACGGGAGTTTTTTCCTCGGGAAAGTCATCAGGCACAAGCAGACTGCCCAGCCAGGCCAGATTGGGAGGGGGCGCCAATTCCACCAGGAAACTGCCCGGTCCCATGGTTCGGATACATCTGCCCGACCACACGGCCACTTGATTTTTGGGCAACTCGACGTGGATCTCCACTTCTTCAAGAGGGGCTGGAGGAGGCAGATGGGATGCGGGGCAAACGCCGAAAGAGAGATACTGGTTCAGGGCCGACTCAAGCAGATCCGGGTCGGTCAAATCGAGTTCCACCTGTTTCATGGCAACTCCCAGCCGTGCGATTCGAACTGAGTAGAGCATTTGCGGCGTCGGCGGTCAAGTCGGCGCTGAAGGCTGCCCACCATTTCCCGCTGGACACGTGCCAGGTACAACGGTAGGAAGGTCGCAGGGCCACCCCGACGTGATGAGCCCCTAAGAGGCGACCATGAAGGTGCAGTACATCGTTGACCTTGTCGAAAACGCCAAGGCGGGACTGGCCCTGGCGCAGGGTGTTCCCGAGCTTCGGCGGCTTGGAATCGAGCCCGAGTTTGTGGTCTTTCCTGGGCCTGAGGGCCTGGGGCAGGCCGGATTCGCAGTGGATGCCCCCTGCTGCTCGATTTCGCATGGGAAGTCAGCGGGCGAGATGCGCCGCGACTTGCGAAAGCTGGCCGAAGAAGCCGAACCCCGATACATCCACAATCTTCAATACATGCGCAACTTGATGGTGTGGCGCAGTTGCACGGGAAGCAAGGCCATGCTTATTGGCTCGGCGGAATTGCCGCTGGCCCAGGTGCGAAGTCGTTTGAGTTGGTGGGGAACCCTTTTGAACTGTGCCCTGCCCAACATTCAGGTTTTCCCCGATGGGGGCCAGGCAGCGCAGATCACCCAGTTCCTACCCAAGATGTTGTGGCCTTGGATCTTGCAGGCACAAAGCCCCGGAACGTGCAAACCCCAGCAGTGGGCAGAGCAGTTCGCCCATGCCTACGACGTGCTGAAAGGGGGTAACCAACCCAAGTGGAAGAAGCCATGACCGATCATTCCGCTTCGGCCCAGGGGCCACACGAACCAAACAGCGACCTCTCCGAGGCGTTCTTCCGGGCCATCGATCAATACCACATGATCGAACGCGACGACCGGGTACTGATGGCCATTTCCGGGGGGAAAGACAGCTTCGCCATGATGGATCTGTTTGGCCGTCACCGGCAGCAGCACTTTCCCAACGTGCGCTTTCACGCCACCATGGTGCTGACGGATATCACCTGCAGCGGCTCGGTCAGCCCGGGGGAATTGGCGTCGCACGCCCGCAGACTGGGTTTCGGCTTCTCGACCATCTTCTACCCGCTTTCCAAAGAATCGGACCAGCAACTGAACTGCTTCTACTGCTCTATGCGGCGTCGTACGGCCCTGATCAAGATGGCATTCCAGCAGGGTTTCCGGTGCATCGCCTTGGGTCATCATCTGGACGACATTGTGGAAACCCTGGTGATGAACATGCTGCACCACGGCAATGTCTCCACCATGCCGCCCCGAGTGGACCTGTTTCAGGGCCGCCTGAGAATGGTCCGGCCGCTCTGTTTTGTGAGTGAGTCTCACACTCGGGCCTACGCCAACCAGATCACGCGGATTCCGGCACACGCCCCCTGCCCTGGCTTGAAGGGCAGCACCCGCAAGGATACCAAGGCCTTTCTGGCCCAAGCCGAGGCGCTGGCCCCGGGCGCCAAGGAGAACCTCTTTGGCACCATGCTGGACCTGGCGTCCCAGCGGCAGATGGTAGCCGGAAGATTCGTTGACGGTAAATGAGGCACGGGTAAGGGCCGGGTCAGCCTCTCGGTTCGGCTCCGCCTCGCCTCGTGGCGCGCCCCCCCGCCGCCCTTTGGTCGGCGGCCCCCCAAACAAGTTGG
>CAYTWV010000126.1:0-10247 GCA_964442235.1 uncultured Myxococcales bacterium
GCAGAAGAGGCAGTTGTTGTTGCAGTCCGAACCCAGGCAACCATGTAGGCGGCGCCCTTCAGGCATGGCCTCCTGCTCGGCGGGCAATCTAACATCTGGCGGCCTTGAAATAAAGGCAATTGGGGCGCTTGCGGCCTGCATTCAACCCTTGCCAGGCACCGCTGCCCCGGGCAGACTCTCCGCTAACGCCCCTAAGGCACCCTGGCTGTTGCCCAGGACCTGCTGCCCAGCGGTCGGCCATGGAGGTCCTCGCAGGCGTGCGAACATATTAGATAATGGCGTGGTCCGGTCAGCGTGTCCAAACGAAACCGTTGCTTTCCAAACACGAAGCGACTATAGTCCCGCACCGGGTTGGTGGCCTCGTGTAGTTGGCGAGGAAGGGGCTGGTTTCGGCCGGCCGGATGAGGACAACAGTCTTCGATTGGAGGCGGGAGTAACCGCCTTTTTTTTTGAACTTGGGGGTTTAGGCAGTGCAGCCCGATGTTCGACAACGATTGATGGTAGAGGCGGACAAGATCCTGGAACCGCTGGGTATGTATGTCGTGGACATGGAGACCGAGTCCGGCCGCACACGCACCCTGGTCAGGTTCTATGTCGACCTGGAGTCCGGACGCATTAACGTGAGTCATTGCTCCACGGCCTCCCATGCCCTGATGGACCACTACGACCAGGTTCTGACCTTCGGAGACGATTACGCTCTGGAAGTCAGCTCACCGGGCGTCGATCGTCGTGTGGCTCGCCCCAGAGACTTCAAACGGTTCGTGGGCCATCAGGCTCAGGTGCGCCTGAGCCATATCGTGGACGGTCGGCGCAACCTCACGGGCGTGTTGGGGGAAGCCAACGACACCCATTTTTCCCTGGTGGTGGACGGGCAGACGCTGTCTTTCCCCTATTCCCTGCTCAGCAGGGCTAATCTAGTGTACGATTTCACTAAGCATAAAGAGGATGCAGATGGAATTCAATCTGAGTAGCGTCCTTACGGAGATTTCCAAGGAGAAGGGCATTAAGCGAGAGGTCCTGGTAGAGGCCCTTGAAGCTGCCATTCTTGCCGCTGCGAGGAAGGTGTTTGGCCTGGAGCGGGAACTGGAAGCGAAGTACAATGAAGAGTCGGGACAAGTAGAGCTTTTCCAGTACATGCGTGTAGTGGATGAAGTGACAGACTCCGCCAAAGAGATTCCGCTGGAATCCGCCCTGAAGGTGGACGAAGGGGCACTTCCCGGCGACGAACTGGGCTTCCAGATTTTCTACAGCCCCGTGGATGACGACCGAGCCCGTGAGGAAGAAGAAGCCTATGGCGACATCCTGAGCATCGCCAAGCTGCGTTCGACCTTCGGCCGTATTGCCGCCCAGACTGCCAAGCAGGTGATCAACCAGCGGGTACGGTCTGCCGAGCGGGAGTTGGTGTTCAGCGAATATCGCAACAGAAAGAACGAACTGGTGACCGGTATCGCTCGGCGCTTCGAGCGCGGCGACATCGTGGTGGACCTGGGCAAGGCCGAGGCCATCCTGCCGCTGCGTGAGCAGTGCCAGAAGGAATCATACCGAGCCGGCGACCATGTGCAGGCCTATGTGCTGGACGTGTTGGACTCGGAACACTCCCTTCGAGGTTCGCAGATTGTCCTCTCTCGCCGCCACCCGTTCCTGGTCGTGAAGCTGTTCGAAATGGAAGTTCCCGAAATTTACGAAGGGATCGTCCGAATCGTCAGCGTGGCTCGTGAGCCCGGTGAGCGTACCAAGATCGCCGTGACCTCGACGGATTCCGATGTGGATCCCGTGGGCGCTTGTGTGGGTATGCGAGGCGCCCGTGTTCAGGCCGTGGTGCAGGAGTTGAAGGGCGAGAAGATCGATATCGTTCCCTACAGCCCTGATCTGGCGCGCCTGGTGTGCAACGCCATTGCCCCGGCTGAAGTCTCTCGCGTACTGATTGACGAGGACAGCAATACCATCGAACTGATTGTGCCCGACGACCAGCTCTCGCTGGCCATCGGTCGACGCGGCCAGAACGTGAAGCTGGCTTCGCAGTTGGTGGGCTGGAATATCGAAATCCACAGCGAGTCCCAGATTGCCGCCCTGAAGAAGGCCATCCTGGACGCCCTGGTCGAGTCCGGTGCCATGCAGGCCATGGACATCGAATACATGTTCAAGCTGGGTCTGCACTCGGTGGAAAACATTTTGGGTACGCCCGATGACGAACTGCTGGCCCTTCCCGGTATCCACGCCGATAATCTGGCGCTGATTCGGGAGACCCTTGCCAGAGTGGCCGTAGAGCGGGAAGCCGCTAGAGAACAGCAGAGGATGGCGGCTTCACAGCCGGCTCCTGTCGCGATTCCTGCGCCGATCGAAGAGGTCGGGGACCTGGAAGCGCAACCGTAGACACTTGAGGACGAGCTGGACGAAGAGCTGCGCACGGTTAAAGCCGTCGTGGTCCTGCCGCCGGCCCAACCTGAAGCGTCCCCCGTTGTCGAGGAAGCGCCTGTGGATGCCGATTCCCCTGAATCGGAAAAGGAATAGCCCCTAAACAGGGCGTGGAGAAAGGGTACATGGGACATGCACTGCCACAGCGATCCTGCATCTCGTGCCGCGCCAAAGGCGTCCGGGGCGAGATGTTGCGCTTCGTCTGCACGCCGCAAAAACGCGTGTGCGGCGATGTGCAGCGCAGGCTGCCTGGTCGTGGTGCCTACACATGTGCCCAAGAAAAGTGCCTGAAGTTTGCCGTGGAGCGAGGCCGTTTTGCTCGCTCTTTTCGGTCGAATGTACTGGTTCCGGAATGGTCGGAACTCTGGAGCGAGGCGACTCCCTCTGCAGGGACTCGAGGCTCGTTTTCGGAACCGAAACCGGCCCAGGCTTGTATTGAGGCGGAACCGCGGCTAGAATCCGGCCCGCTGAACGTTGGACCCCTGGAAGGCAGTGAGCATGACGAAGATTAGGGTTTATGAATTTGCTCAGAAGCTGGTTGACACTGGACTTAAGGTCACCAGCAAAGACATCATCCAGAAAGCCGGTGAAATCGGCATCTCTCTGGAGAACCACCTCTCTTTCCTTGAGGAGACGGAAGTGGCTCGACTGAAGAGAGTTTTCATGGATGTACAGAACCAAGCCCAGGGCCAGCGCGTGCGAGGCACGATCATCCGGCGGCGACGCCCGGATGGTACCGATGGCGGAGAAGGCGAGCCGATGCCCGCTGCCCCCGTTGCGGCCGAACCGGTCCATCACGCCCCCTCGGTGGTGCGCCGGAGACCCGCTGCGGTCGAGGCCCCCATCGTATCGGAAAGCGAGGCCGTGGAACCTGCGCCCCAGGAAGTATTCGAGGACCTTGGCCATGAGCCCGAGTCCACAATTCCTGCGCAAGACCTGGCACCTGCCGTGGCAGAAGTCCACGTCGAAGAGCCGTCGGTCGTCGAGGCAGCACCCCAGGTCGAGCCCGAGCCCGCTCCCGCTCCCCAGGAAGTTGCGCCCGTGGCCGAAGCACTGCCTCTGGTTCCTTCTGAACCTGCTCAGGCAGAACCGGTGGTCGCGGACGCCCCTGTGGTTACCGAGACGGCAGCACCCGTTGAGCCCGTTGTGCGACCCAAACTGGAATCGGCACAAATCATCGATAAGCCGGTGATTGTGGAGGTGCCCCCTCCGCCCGCCCAGCCTGTGGCTCCTGCCGCCCCCGTGGCAGCAAACGAGCCCGAAAAGCAGGCGGCGCCTGTCGTCCGGACCGAAAGTCGACGCATCGTAGTGGATGCCCCTACCCGAGACGGCGAACGTACCGTCACCGGTGGGCGATCCTCTGAATCGCTTCCCCAGGCCCGCATTGTGGCCATGCCGACACCCGCTGGTGAGGCTGCACGCAATGCCGCTCGCAGGGAACCCAAACGAGATGAATTCCGGGCTGTGGTCATTTCGATGCCCTCGCCCGTGGCTCCGGCTCCTGCAACTCCCCAGCGGCCCGCTCTGCCTGGTATTCGCCCCTCGACCCGTGACATCCGCAAGGAGGACGGTGAGGACAAACGAAAGAAGGGCAAGAAGCTGATTTACGACCGCCGAAAGGAATCCGGCGGCGATGCCGGCTCCAGGCTTGGAAAAGGTCGCAAGAAGAAGGGCCGGGATCGTGGACCGGATATGGATACCCCGATTGCCGGTGGCGTCCGCCGAGTGCGCATCATCGAAACCGTCACCGTTGCGGAACTCGCAGCGATGATGTCTCTGAAAGTCAACCTGGTTCAGAAGAAGCTTATGGAACTGGGCCGCCTGGTGACCGTGAACGATGCCTTGGACTTCGACACGGCCTCTATTGTGGCTTCGGAATTCAGCTTCGAGTCCGAAAACGTGGGCTTCGACATCAACTTCTATCTGGGCGCCGAAACAGACGTGCCCGATGAAGTGATTCACAGACCCCCCGTGGTCACCATCATGGGCCACGTGGACCACGGCAAGACCTCGCTGTTGGATCGCATTCAGCGAACCGACATTGCGGCGGGCGAAGCCGGCGGCATCACGCAGCGAATTGGTGCGTACACGGTGCACACCGAGAAGGGCACGATCATCTTCATCGATACCCCCGGCCACGAAGCCTTCACGGCCATGCGTGCCCGAGGTGCCATGGTGACCGACGTGGTCATTCTGGTCGTCGCCGCAGATGACGGGGTTATGCCCCAGACGTTGGAAGCGATAAGCCATGCCAGGGCCGCCAACGTGCCCATTATCGTGGCCGTCAACAAGGTGGACAAACCCGAAGCCGACTCGGCTCGAATTCGTCGCCAGTTGGCCGACCAGGGCCTCTCCCACGAAGAGTGGGGCGGGGAAACCGTGTTCGTGGACGTCTCGGCCAAGGCAGGGACCAACGTTGACACACTGTTGGATATGATTCTGCTGCAGGCCGAATTGCTGGACTTCAAGGCCAGCCCCAAGAAGAGAGCCCGAGGCATCATCATCGAGTCTCGCTTGGAGAAGGGCCGTGGCCCCGTTTGTACCATCATCGTGCAGGAAGGCACGCTGCGTATCGGCGACATCGTGGTGGCCGGTACCGCTTGGGGCCATGTCCGTGCCCTGATGGACGACCGAGGCAAGTTCGTGAAAGAAGCCGGCCCCTCTTACCCCGTGGAAATCGTGGGTATGGATCGTGTGCCGCCGGCCAGCGAAGTGGCCTATGTGGTGCCCGATGAAAAGACGGCCCGCATCGTGGCCGACTATCGAGAGAAGAAGGAACGTGACGAAAGACTGGCCAAGCAGCGCAAGCCGACGTTCGAGGATCTGATGAGCCAGATGGGCTCGTCCTCGCCCGAGCGCAAGTCGCTGAAGGTCGTCTTGAAGGCCGATACTCAGGGTTCTACCGACGCCATCCGCCGAGGTATGGAACTGCTGTCCAATGAGCGCGTGGAACTGACCGTCATCCACGAAGGCGTGGGCGCCATCTCGGAAACCGACGTGAACCTGGCTCTTGCCTCCAACGGCGTCATCCTTGGCTTCAACGTCAAGCCTGACACCATGGCCAAGATGCTTTCGGAAAACCAGGGTGTGCAGATTCTGACCTTCAACTTGATTCACGAGCTGCTGGACAAAACCAGACTGCTTATGGAAGGCAAGTTGGAGATGGTGGAGACCAAGGTATTCCTGGGCCGGGCAGAAATCCGGGCCGTCTTCAACATCACCAAGGTGGGCAAGATTGCCGGCTGCATCGTGCAGGACGGCAAGATCACCCGCCAGAGCCATGTGCGGCTAGTGCGTGAGAAGAAGGAAATCTGGGCCGGTCGACTCGCTTCCCTTAAACACTTCAAGGATGACGTCCGAGAAGTGGCACTGGGCCACGAATGCGGCATGAATTTCGAAGGGTTCGACGACATGCGTGAAGGCGACGTGGTCGAAGCGTTTGAAATCGTCCGTACGGCTGGCACCCTCTAGTCGTCTCCGGAGGAGCCATGGTCGTGGGTGTGTGCCGAGTGGAGCTCTCTGTTCCGGGCTCGCTGGGTGTGAAAGACAAACGAAACAGAATTCGCCCCATCATCCAACTGCTGCAGCGGGACTACCATCTTGCCGTGGCAGAGGTGGGCGATTTGGACGATGCCGAACGCATCGCCCTTGGGTTCGCTGCCGTAGGCAACGACCGCAGAGTCATCAATTCGCTGATCGACAAAATCGTAGGGCGGTTGGAAGAGGTTGCAGACGTGGTTGTTCTGCAGCACGACTTCGAAATCACCAACTACGGTGGGTGAGCATCATGAGAAGTTATCGCAGGGCCGAGCGAGTGTCGGCGACGGTGTTACGAATTCTTAGCACTGTGTTGACCCGAGATATCCGGGATCCCCGGGTGGGCCTGGTTGTCATCACCCGAGTGGACATGAACGACGACCTTCGCATTGCGACGGTCTGGTTCCAACTTTTGGGCCAGGAGTGTGAGCCCAACAGCCCCATGGTCAAAGAGGCTCTACACGGCCTTGATGCTGCCAAGGGGTTCTTGCGCCACGAACTCGGGGCTGAACTTCAAATCAAGTTCACCCCGGATTTGCGATTTGCGTTCGACACGTCGCTGAGCAACATCCTGCGCATCAACCAGATCCTCGAGAACGTGCGGCCTTTGGACCCATGAGGCTTCATTCGGGAATTCTGCTTCTGGACAAACCCTTGGGGGTCTCGTCGGCCGGTGCGGTTCGTGGAATCGAAAACCGTCTGAAGTGGGTGAAGTGTGGCCACATTGGCACGCTGGATCCGCAGGCGACCGGGCTGCTGGTTGTTCTGGTCGGAAACTCGGTGAAGATGACCCCCTTTTACCTTCACGGCACCAAACGTTACACGGCGACCATCTGCTTTGGAAAAGAGACGGAAACGTATGATTCCGAAGGGCAGGTGGTAAATGAACAGCCCGTGCCCCTGGACCTGCCCGCCAGGCTGAGCACCGCCCTAGAACAGTTGGTGGGAGAGCAGCAGCAGATTCCGCCGATCTTCAGCGCCATCAAACAGGGTGGGAAGCGGTTGTTCGAGATGGCCCGCCAGGGAAAACCGGTGGAGGCGGAACCTCGGACGATCACCTTCCACGAACTCACTCTGCAGAGCCTGCAAGACAATGTGGCGGTGTTGGATGTCCGGTGCTCGTCGGGAACCTACATCCGCTCGTTGGCCCATGACCTTGGGGCCATGTGCGGCACCTGTGCCTACCTGGCCGGACTTCGACGAACCGAAAGCCTGCCGTTCAAGCTCGAGAATGCGTTAAGCCTGGATCAGCTTTGTGAGGCATCCTTCGACCTCTATGGTGCCATTGTGCCACTGGAAACCTACCCCCCCGCAGGACGCTACGTCCAGGTGGAGGATTCCGTGGCCTTGAAGGTGTTGTCGGGAAAGGCCATCACCCATCCGCAAGGCAGCGGCGTGGCCGAGGAGATGTGGACGGTGTACACCAAAGCCGGCGAGCTGATTGCCATGGCACAGACCGACACCAAAGGCACTGAGCTGTTGATTCGGCGGGTGATTCGGTTGGATGTGGAGTTGCCGGAAGCGAAATAGCCGTTACTTGGATTCGACGTCTTTTTTCCCAGGAACAGAGTCAATGGGGCGCAGCGGTTTATCGGGCTGCTCGGGGTGTGTCTTGCGCGGGTCGGGACGAACCGGACCAATGGTTTCGGGGCCACCTTTTTTGGTCGAAGCCGAGATAGCCAACACCAGGATGCCGTCTTTGAACTTATGGCCGGCCTGGAAGAAGAGGCCACCCTCTTTGATTCGGATCGTCGTCCGCAGGTCCTTGATTTCCATGGTCAACTTGATGAAGTTTCCCTGCACTTCCCGAAATTCCAGCTTCAATGCGGATTTGTCGGGCAGGATCACGTTGCCGGTCTTGGTCGGTTTAACCACCAGTTCCTGGCTATCCAGCAGCGTAAAGGCCGTGTACTTGGCCCCGAAGCTCTTGAGCAGATACTTTTTGATGTTCTCGGGGATCTTGGGATCCACCTTGTCGCCCTTTAGACCCGCGTGCAGCACCTTGATGCGGAAGTGCGCATCCTGAGCGGCGGCAGGGCCAGGAAGGGCCAACGCCAACGAGAGCAGTAGCGACAACAAGAGCGCTTTCATATCTGACCATCCTCCTGCGGAGCGGCTTCGCCATCGTCGTCCTGGAGGTGCCAGAGGACGGTGGGAGCCTCGCCCTCGGGATCCGAGTCGATGACCACGGTGCCGTTTTCTGCAGTGTAGTAGGTGACAAACGATTCGTTGGGACGCTGCGCCTTGGGCAACGGTCCAATCGAAGGAACGGCCTTAAGAGTGCCTGCCTCGGCCACGGAGGTCGACGTTTCTGCAGGGGTCTCGGACTGGAGGTCCCCCTCTTGCACGTCGGCCTCTTGCGAAGTGGCCATCATAGAGGGGGCCACCGAACCGGACGAGCCGGTATTGCCCGACACATAAATCAGAGTCGCCGTCATCAGGACCACCGCCGCAGCAGCGGCCACACCCAACGCAGCGGCCGGGGATGCCAGACCCAGACGGTAACTCTCCAGCCATGCCCTGAACCGATGCATCAGGCCCACAGGCTCTCGATCGACTTTTTGCAGAACTCCCAACAGCACGTCGTCCAGATCGGCCGTTCGGACTTCTTCCAGATAAACTTCGCGAATCAGGGCTCGAAGTTTGGTCAGCCTCTCATACTCGGCGCGACAGGTGCCACAGTGTGCCAACTCCGCTTTGACGAGTTCCTGCTCGTGGGCAGGAAGTTCCCCATCAATGAACGGTTCCAGCAACAACCGAGCCTGGCTGCATGGGTCTGATTTCTTCATGACTCCACCTCCGTGGCCTTGACGTCCAAGTACTTGCCCAAACGACTTTGAAGCTTCTGACGGGCGTGGAAAAGCCGGGACATCACCGTACCGATGTGGATGTCCAACTTGTCCGCAATCTCCTGGTAGGAAAGGCCTTCGACCTCTCGAGCCAGAAAAACTTCCCGGTGTTTAACCGGTAGGTGCTGAACGGCATCCTGGATCTGCCCCATCAGCTCCGCTCGCATCAGGCGCCCCGTGGGGGTATCGCGGGAGGACGAGCTGATTACCGGGAAAATCTGTTCTTCGGCTTCATCGTCGTGGGCCATGGTGTCGTCGTACTCAAACTTCTTGACCTTGGCTCGTCGATAATAGTCGATGCAGATGTTCCTGGTGATTCGGTAAAGCCAAGTATAAAATGAGGAGGTGCCTTCGAAGTCATCCAGATGCCGGTAAACCCTCAGGAAGACCTCTTGCGAGAGCTCTTTGGCTTCCTGATGATTACTGATCATCATGTAGATGTTCATGTACACTTTCCTCTGATACTTGAGCACAATCTGGCGAAAGGCATTCTTGTCGCCCTGCTTGTGCCGCTCTACCAGTTCTCTGTCATCCAGTTCCAAACCCACCACCGCACAGTTGGGCCAGAGACGTCAACGTCCCGGGTTCATTCAAAAACCGGGGGCGAGTCTAGCGAAAAAGGTTGCGGGACGCAACGCCCCCTTGACATATCTCGTCGGATTGACTAGTAAGTTGGTAGACAAAAGGGGACAATTGCCGTTGCCCCCTACCCTTTTCCACGAGGCGGAGGAACCCATGGCAGACCCGAAAAAGCGTGCACACAGACCGGCAATCGCTAACGACATGACCGAACTGGTAGGCAACACCCCGATGGTTCGGATTAACAAACTGACCTTGGGCGCGGGTGCCAAGGTCATTGCCAAGTTGGAGGCCTACAACCCTGCTTGGAGTGTTAAGGACCGAATTGGACTTGCCATGGTCGAAGCCGCCGAGCGGGACGGATCGCTTAAGGCGGGCATGACCATTGTGGAGCCCACAAGCGGCAACACGGGAATCGCATTGGCCTGGGTGGCAGCGGTGAAGGGATATCGGCTGATTCTGGTGATGCCCGAGACGATGTCCATGGAGCGCCGGAAGTTGCTGGCGATTTTTGGGGCTGAACTGGTGCTTACGCCGGGTCCCATGGGAATGAAAGGTGCGGTGGCGAAGGCGGTGGAGTTGAAAGAGGCCAATCCCGCCTATTTCCTTCCGCAGCAATTCCAGAATCCGGCGAACCCCGAGGTGCACGAGCGGACCACGGCACTGGAGATCTGGGAGGACACTGCGGGAAATGTGGACATCTTTGTGGGCGGCGTTGGGACCGGCGGAACCATTACCGGAGTGGGCCACATTCTGAAGAAGTTGAAGCCGGGGGTCAAAGTGGTCGCCGTCGAGCCGGTGGACTCTCCGGTGCTGAGTGGGGGAGCTCCTGGCCCGCACAAGATTCAGGGCATTGGTGCCGGTTTT
>CAYTWV010000127.1:0-10219 GCA_964442235.1 uncultured Myxococcales bacterium
CAGACTCGTCAGGCACCGACCTCCCGACACCACAAGTGGCTTTTGCTTTTGCTGGTGCTGGGGATGGTGGGGGCCGTCTCGCTGTTGGTACTAAGTTTTGGATACGCGTTTTGACGAGGTGTCTTGAGGGGGGGCCGAAGCTTCTCTGACCAGCAAATCCGGGGCCTGGTGACTGAGCGCCAGCATGAACTTCAATGTCACAATCAACGGCACGCCTTCGGTCTCTTGGATTTCAATGGCGACCGCCTTGGGTTTGGCTCCGTGGCGAAGGCGGTCGACCATCTTGGGGGCCACGCGGGTCAGCGTATCACCATAGTCGTGCATTTCTCTTGGAGTCAATTGAAGGGTCTGGCTAAGTTTGTAGTTGTAGTACAACCCCATCAGGCCGTACACCAGTCCGAACCAGCCCACATTGAGCTTAAACCAGGTAAAATTCACATCGAACCAGGGAAGCCAGATGCCCGCGATAAGCATGCTGCCGCCGGCGATAACCCAGAAGGTCGACCAGGCTCGTTTCATGGTTCAGAGCACTCGGGCCAGATGCCCCGCTTGTCCAGACCGAAGTAGGGGTTGAAACAATACTCGGTGGAAAATCCCGACGAGCCATCCCACTCCTTCCACTTGAAGGGCTGGTCATGCTTAACTCGGAAATGGACGGCCGGATCCAGGAAGAACACGCCCCGGGGGATGTTGAACATGCCGGTGCCGTTCTGGGGATAGTACCTCCAGGCCCACGGGGGGCGGCCGTTGTCGTTGCCGACGGGGTCCACAAAGACCGAAGCGATATCGTTGGGCAGCTTGGGTTGATTGGACCAGACGGTGTTGGAGAACGGCTCATAGGTGTAGGCGCTTCCAAACATCTTGTCGGGGCCCACGTCGGTGCGTCGTGCCCACCAGGCATCCATGACATGTTCCAGCGCATACCCGACATCGGCCTGCTGCTGCGGGAAAGCCGGGGCTTTGTTCAAGGTAGTGGCAACGCCGCCCTTCCACGAATAGACCACGGCTTTCATGTTGCCCTGAGTGACGGGGGTAAGCTGGCAGCCCTCGAGGTAGCCGTTGTTCAAGTCAGCCCAAAGGCAAGACTCATGTTTTCGGCTACTGATCCAGCCGTAGTAGCGATTGGCGGGGAACAGGTCTGCCCGTGGAAGCTGCCCATCAAACTTAAAATCTGTATAAGTATAGCCTTGGGGAATCAGATCGGCATCTTCGGTAAGGAATGAGATGGACCGTTCATCATTATTGATTGCCTTGTAGTAGGTTTCCACAGCCACTGGCATCTGATCGCTTTTGCGCACGACCACCATGCTGCCCGCAATGTCGTTGCCGAAGCGGGTGCCTTCCATCTCGGTCCAGCGATAGGGGAAGTAGAATATATAGAAGATAAAATAGTGGCTCTTTGTTTCAGTAACAGAGTAATAAACGTGTGGGTCGACCTTGGTGGCCGCCAGGATGTTGTCGACGTTGTCTTTGGAGATCCAGTTGCCGTCAAAATCAAAGCGGGTAGCGAAGTCGGCCTGGGTGTTTTGAGTGGAGGTGGCCATGGCGATTGTGGGGGCGTATTTGCCGGCCAGGGCGGTGAATTTGCTCATGTCGTAGGGCGAGACCGTAAAGAAGTGGAATCGATAGGGGTCGGTCATGCGATTTCCGGCCAAATCGCCCAGCAACGTACTCAACTCCACAAAATAGGGCGAAGCGGGGAAGATGGGAATCATGGGGGTCAGCAGCAGGATGGTGTGCTCGGTGTCTTCCCAAGCGATGGTCACGGGGACGTTGTCCAGCTTGGCATCGGTCATTTTAACATTGGGCGGGACAAACGGGGGCGTGAACATGGGTTCGGAGAACACGATGCGGATGACCAGGCCCTCGGTCTTGATGTTCATTTCGTCGTCGGCGGGTGTCGTGGAAAGCACGGTGGGAGGAGTATAGTCCGCCGGGATGTCGATTGGGGGAACGTCGATCTGCACCAGATCTATGGCGTCGGTCGGCTCGAGATCCGAGGCCAGGTCCTTGGCATCGGCGGCAACATCGGGGGTCTGTGTATCCGGCCCCAGGTCACCGCCCAAGTCGGCATCGGGGTCGGCCCCGGCGCACTTGGGCGCTCCGGACTCGTCGGAGCAACCAAGGGGACACTGGTCCAAAACGGCCCATTTCCCCGTATCCGCGCATGTCAGGATCGCGGGGCGCCGAGAGGCGGTTTGGCCACAGGTTTGCCCTCCCACAAAGGGGCAGGAATTCCCGGCAATATACTCCTCGTCAATGGGCTGGTTGCTTCCCTCGGAACTGCAGGCAGCGACCAGAGTTGCCATAGCCAGGAAAAACGGCACCATCAAGTCCTTGCGCATTGCGACTCCTTACAGAAAAACGCTTCATGAGTCTACCCGGCGAGAGGTGGAGTGTCCAGAAGAGACCGGACTTGGGGATTCGTTTCCGGAGGGCCGGTGGCCAAGTGGCCCGCTGTCAGTACCAGGCCAGTACCAAGCCCGCTGCCATGGCAAGCAGCACCCAGACGGTCATGGCGACAAAAGCCCACTCTTGGCGACGGACAAACAAGAGCATGGAGGCAACCACTCGAATGGTGGGCGTGGACAACAGCACAATCAGCCCGGCATTGACCAGCATCATCGCTGCCCGGGGGGCATGCTGGGAGGCCGTGTGAAAGGAATCCGACGTGCCCAGGCTGGGCCCAAACATCCAAATGAGGCCAGCGGAGATCAGTAGCGAACTGATCAAGACTCCGCCCCTGAGAATCGTCGAGAGTGTGCGTTCCATCACCACACTCCTTTGATTAGCATTTGAACGGCGACCAGGCACAGTACCACCACAAAGACCTTGCGGAGCCAGGACGACTTGACAAGCGGCAAAAGTCTTGCTCCGAGGAGGGACCCCACGACCACACCAAGCGCCACGGGGCCGGCGATCTCCGGCAAAACGTCGCCTCGCACAAAGTAGATCGCAGCGCCGGTGGAGGCTGTGACGCCGATCATGAAACTGCTGGTAGCCGACGAGACTTTGATAGGCAGGCGCATCAGCAGGTCCATGGCCGGTACCTTAAGGGCACCAGAGCCAATTCCAAGCAGCCCCGAGGCCAATCCGGCGACAACCATCAATACCCACGCCCAGACGGTGTGATGAACGGCATAGGGGCGAATCTGCTTCGAGACCGGATCGACGACTTCCCCATGCAGTTTCAGCCGATTGGCCAAGCGGTCGGTTGAGGCGATTGTCGGCGACGTCTCGGTTCGGGGGCGAAGCATGGCCAGCGCCGAAAGCGCCAGGAATCCGCCAAAAAGCAAGTAGAGCACGGAAGGTTGCAGTACACCGGCCAGCAAGGCCCCGACCAGCGCCCCAATGGCCGTGCCGGTTTCCAGAAACATGGCGACACGAAGGTTGGTCAGATGGTCTCGTACGTAGGCCGCCGCGGCCCCACTGCTGGTAGCGATGATACAAACTACCGAAGCGCCGATGGCATGCCGGATGTCGACTCCAAACCCCAACGTCAGCGCAGGCACCACAATCAGGCCCACGCCCAGTCCAAGCAGGGAACCAAAGACGCCGGCCACAACCGAAATCCCCAGTATCGCCAGCATGCCCAACCAAAGCGGAAGCATCACGCCCTCATGTTGGGCCGAATCATAACGCCAGTTCGGAACAGGATGCTATGGGAAAGCAGGTGGGACCCTGTCGGACCTGTCGGACGTGTCGGACGTGTCGGACGTGTCGGACGTGTCGGACCTGTCGGACTTGTCGGACGTGTCGGACCTGTCGGACGTGTCGGACTTCTTTGGCTTGGCTACTGATGGGGTCGGGCCGGTCGTGGCCAGCAACACCGCCCACAAAAGCATCCACGCCAGATGCCGGCTCACCGAAGCACCACTCTGGCTTTGCCGGCGGCCTCCTGGGGACCGACAAACCCCTCTTTTTCCATACGGGCCATGATTACGGCAGCCTTGTTGTATCCAATACCTAGCTCTCGCTGAAGCATGGACGTCGATATCTTACCTTCTGAAATGCCGATGCGTTTTGCCTGATCATAGAGGTCGTCTTTGGGGTCGGCGAAGACGTCGTCGCCCTCTTCACCCTCTTCGCCATCGCCAGGCTGCATGATGTCGAAGTTGTACTCAGGGGCGCCTTGCGAGCGCAGATATTCAACCACCTTCATGCGCTCTTCGGTAGAGACAAAGGCCCCGTGGATTCGCTGCAAGGCGGAACTGCCCGGCGGCAGGAACAGCATGTCGCCGAACCCCAACAGGTCGTCGGCCCCGTTCTGGTCCAGCACCACTCGAGAGTCCTGCATGGTACGAACCTTAAACGCCACTCGGGCAGGCAAATTGGCCTTGATGATACCCGTGACCACCTTCACTGTGGGATTCTGCGTGGCGATCATCATATGAATACCTGCCGCTCGGGCCATTTGAGCCAGTCGAGAGATGCAGTGTTCCACCTGCTTGCCTGCTACCATCATCAGATCGGCCAACTCGTCGATGACCACCACGATATAGGGCAGTTCGTCCAGTTCGTCCGCAGTCGGCCCCGCCAGAGGTTTGGCCGGAATGGAATTCTTGCCCGGTGACGTCGATTCGTTGGCGGCCGATGCCTTTCGGGCCCGCACCGCATCGTTGTACTCGGAAATGTTGGGCACCGAGAGCACCGACATCAAGCGGTTGCGCCGCTCCATCTCACTGACGGCCCAACGCAAGGCGACCACGGCCTCTTTGGCCTCTTTCACCACGGGCAGCAGCAGGTGGGGAATCTCGGCGTAGGGGGTCAACTCCAGCATCTTGGGATCGACGAACAGGAACTTGACCTCTTGAGGGGTGCGTCGATAAAGAATGGATGTGATAAAGGCGTGCAGCGCCACAGACTTGCCTGAACCCGTTGTGCCCGCAATCAGAAGGTGCGGCATCTTGGTCAGGTCGCTCACCACCGGGAATCCCGCAATATCCTTTCCCATAACCATAGGCAGTTTGTACTTGCCTTCGTTGTATTTCTTGCTTGCTATGAGTTCTCGCAGGTAGACGGTTTCTCGAACTCGATTTGGAATTTCAATACCCACGACGTCACGGCCCGGGATGGGGGCAATGACTCGAACCTGCTCTGCCGAAAGTGCCATGGCCAGGTCCTTCGAGAGGCTGGCTATCTGGGCCACCTTGATGCCGCGGCCGGGCCGGAACTCGAACAGCGTAATGACGGGGCCCGGGTGAATCCCTGTGACCTCGCCGTCGATACGGAAATCCTTCAGTTTCTCGGACAGGACTCGTGCAGACTCCTGAAGGGCTTCGTTGTTGATGTCCTGACGAACGGGAGGATGGAAATCCAACAGTCCCAAGTCGGGCAGGATGAATTCTCTGGGGGGTTTGGCAGCATGGCCATGGGCTGCCTTTGCCGCCGGGTCGGGTTCGTCGCCATCCAGGAAGGGCATGTCGGTCACGGGGGCTTGAGGCATGATGACCGGGACGCTGCTTCCGGTTCTGGCCGGGGCCGGGCCCGAGGGTGGGGCCTTGACCGAGACCTGGGGCGCGGCCGTTTTGTCAAGCAGCGGCGGCAGATCGGCTCGTGTCAACGGTCCGCTGGAGTTGAAAGGCTTGGCCAACGGAGTAAGGGTCAACTTGGAGGGCAGTTCGATGTGGCCGTCGGTTTCGTCGCTTCCGGGGATGGGGCGGCGCTTGGGTGCCTCTTGCGGCACCTGGGCTGCCTTTCTGGGCTTTCCGGCCGCTTCGGCGTCGGCCTTGGCTCTGGCCCTGGCCTCTTGGTACGAGCGCCAATCTGCCAGCAGGGCAAGTCCCATGCGACGAATGGCGGCCCAGGGGACCATCAGATAGGTCCTGGCGTGTACGCCGAAAAGCAGCGAGATTCCGGTCAGCAAGCCAACCACGGCGATAAGGATGGTGCCCGTGCGCGCCAGCATCTTCTCCAGAACCGTGTCCAGCCCGGAACCCAGAATGCCACCGCCACCTTGTGGGAAATAGTCCGTGCCCGGAAGCAGGATCTGCAGCAACACCTGGGTGGGCAGCAAAATCAGCATCAATGCAATCAGCACTCGGGGGCGGATGGTAAGCAGCCGTCCAATCACCACCATGGTGCCGATAAACAGCAAAAAGGCCGCCAGCAGATAGGCGGGAATGCCAAAGCCCGAGTAGAGCAGGTGGGCCACCCACGCTCCCAGCGGTCCAATCCAATTGTCCATCCCCTCTTGCGAAGCGATGTCCGTGGGATGATAGGAGGCCAGCGACA
The DNA here is from genome assembly GCA_964442235.1 of uncultured Myxococcales bacterium. Classification (GTDB taxonomy): domain Bacteria; phylum Myxococcota_A; class UBA9042; order CAIXZC01; family CAIXZC01; genus CAYTWV01. The sequence goes on from CAYTWV010000127.1 coordinate 6,235, forward strand.
AAACGATCAGCAACGCCAGGGCCAACACGCCCAACCCCCACAGGCCCGTTTCGAAACGCTGAAGCAGCGTTTGTTCGCCCGTGGACTTGCCACTTGTGCGAGTCCCGGGAGAGCGGGTCTTGTCCCTGTTATCGGGCGGTTCTTTGGCGCCTCGGCGTTTGCGAGGCTGCGGTAAGTCGCTGGTCATGTTGGTTCGATCGTTCGGTTTCTGAGGCGCCGGCATGGTTCTCCCCCGGCCAGAGGATACGCGGTGCGGGGGATCCGTCAATTTGCCGAACGCCGTTTTCTGCGTTTCCACCACCAGATCAGACCCACTGCTGCCGCCAGGCCCAGAAGCACCCAGACCACGGTCATGTATGTGGTGACAAGACGCTGCAGACCTTCGATGTTGTCCCCAATGTAGTACCCGGCCACCAGCAGGAGCAGGTTCCAGGCCCCTGCGCTGAGGGTGGAATAGAAGGCGACCCAGACAGCGGGAATTCGGGCCATGCCGGCACCCACAAAAAAGAACGCCCGGATGCCCGGCATAAAGCGGTTAATGATCAGAAATGGGGCACCATGTTTCCGATACCCTTCAAGCACCCGATGAAGGCCCGACCCCGACCCCTTGGAGTCACCAAACCAGCGATTCAGCCGCTCTTCGGGCAGCCCACGGGCGCCAACCCACCAGGCCACCAGGCTGCCAGCCACACTTCCGGCCGTCAACGCCAGGAATACGCCCAGATAGCTCCAATCCCCCACTCGTGCCAAGACCGCCCCGGCCAGGGTGACGGTGTCGCCAGGGAATGGCGGAAAGACGTATTCCAGCATCGCCGACAACGCCAGTATGGGCATGGAAAGCCATGGCCCCATCTGGGCGAAGTACTCTATGGCTTGGGAAAGAGAGCAGAAATCCATCCCCCACTCCCTGCTGGCGCAGAATAGTCGGAAACGCTATTTTTTGGGTCTGGGTCCCAACGGATACTTACTGAAGACAAGATAGGCCAGAATCATGAAGATTCCAGCCCCGGCGAAGGGCAACACGTAGCCGAAAGGCGGAGGCAGAAGCGCAAAGCCCAACAGCATGATGGCCGGTGCGAGCAATGCAGAGATGCCGTCGGCGAACTTGGTCAGCAAGCCTTCCACACCGAAGTAGATGGCTTCCCGGCGGGTGCCCACCCGTTGTTCGTCCATATCGATGACTTCGCACACGATGGGGCGATACATGCTCATCAGGATGGCGGCGGGGAAACCCAGCACAAAGAACAGGATCAGGGCCAGGTAAATGCGCAGGCTCCACTCGTACTCGAATCGCATATCGAATCGGGCAATCAGGCCGTTCAACTTCGTGTTGTCCGAAATCACGCCCTCCAACGATGCGATGGTCGCTTCATGTCCCGCACCGATATCAGCCAAATCGCCCGAGACCTTCTGGAACTTCGAAAACGTCACCGAGCCATCCGAGTAAGCGACCAGTCCGTCGAATTCGAACCGGGCGGTCTTGCTCAGCAAGGGCGGAACCGGCTTCTTCAGGGCCTCTCGTTCTTCGCCCTGAGCGACCAGAATCTTCCAACCGTCCAGGTTGGCAGCTTCCTCGGGCTCTTGGACTGCGCCCACGTCCATGGCCATGCGGATGGTGCCTCGGGTTTCGTCCATGGAGACAATCTGCGGCGCTGCCACAAACATGCTTTCGTCGTAGCGGCGTTTGGCACTTTCGGCTGGGAACAGCGTGCGGGCACAGGTCGGCGCCATGTGCAGCAGCAGCGGTTCCAGGTCCGCCGAAGCCAGCCAGGCCTTCTCCTTGCCCTTGACGTCGGCGGGAAGTTCCAGCGAATCCGCCCGGATGCACGCCGCTGCATCGGTGTCGCTCATGGCGGCAACGGTCTTGCGGAAACGCTCCAGGTCGGCGTCATAAAACAGCGATTCCCACTGCATGGGAGTGAAACGGATCAGGGTCGAATTGCCCTGCTCGCTTTTCCCAACCGGTGCGGTGCTCACGTCGCCCTCGGCCTTGGCGTCGAAGAACATCACCATGTCCTGGTTCGCCATCTGGGCCACGCCCTTAAACTCCTTCTGAGCCCCGCCCATCAGCCAGGCCGCCAGGAATCCAAACGCAATCAACATGGCCACAAACGTCGCCCCACGAAAGGCAATCTTCAGGCCGTACTTGTTCACGATCTTCTCGGCGATGGCAAACCCGGGGATGGCGGCAAGGAACAGCGGCGCCATCAGCACCGAGGTGAATCCCTCGCCTTTCATTAATACAGCCACCGCAATAAACGGCACGGAGATCATGATCAGGTTGTTTGCGATCTTGGCAAAGGAGACGGCGATCAGATAGGGAGGGAACGACGGATTACGGAAACACTCCAGGATGGCCGTGGTAAGCGACATCTCCGGCGCGGCCGACTTGGCGGCGGGCTTCTCTTTGACCCACTTGATGGAAATGTAGAATCCGATTCCGCCCACAATGGCCAGAATCAACGCCGTAAATTTGAATCCATCCGGGAAATAGATGGGCCCAAGGTCAATGCCGCCCTTCAGGGCTTCGATGATCGGGGGAATGGCCAATGCCGCAATCAGGCTGGCTACCACCTCGAAGTAAGACATGGTCACCGTCAGGCTGACCCGCTCTTCGTTGTACGTGGTGATCTCGGGCATCAGCGCCAGATAGGGCGCCACGACATAGGTGTAGAAGAACCAGGTGCCGCCCAGGGTGCCCGCCAGCCAGAGTACGTTCCAGATCGACGCACCGTGAACCGGGGGGAACCAGACCAGCGCGGCAAGCACCATCAACGGGATGACGCCACGACGGATAAACGGGATTCGGCGTCCCTCGGGGTGTTTGCTTCGGTCGGACCAGTAGCCGACCAGGGGGTTGGTGACCGCGTCCACCAGGGACCCGAAAAGACGGGCGAATCCGATGGCCAGGGCGGCACCGAAGAAGATCATCCCGGCATCGACTTTGTTCGGGGGCGGCGAGTAGTAATAGAGAACCCAGCTCAAAATGTTCGCTGTGACAATAGCCGACGAGAACATGCCCACGCTGTAGCTCAGTCGTTGGCCTCGTGTAAGCTGCCAGTTCTCTTTGCCCATCTTCGCCTCCCGACAATCTCACCCAAAGGGACTATTCTGCGGGAACGTCCCGCTCAAACTCTTTCGAACTCCCAGGCGGTTTAGTCCTGGCGCCGCTGCTGATCCACCTGATTTCGCTGCTCGAAGACGTTGGCAACGACCAGATGGGCCATGTGCGGGCCCAAGGACATCGTCGTCTCGTATTTGTATTCTTTATTGATCCAGAAGTTAGAGGGGATCACATATCCCAACTCGTCGCATCCCAGGCAGAACATCATCCGGTCGCCATCCCCCAGCGCAGCGTAGATCATCTCCCCCACTTCGGGGCTTGCCTCGCCAGGGATGGTGCTCAGTCGAAAGTGCCCAACGGCCAGTTGGTTCATCTCGGTTTCGAGGAAGCCGTTGGGAATCTCCCGCTCGAAAACCCCCAACTTCCGGGCGAAATTGAACTGCCAGTTCAAGTTGGCAACGGCGAAGGTCTTATGAGCGCATGCCACTGGCCCCGTGATGGGTTTGGCTTCCCGAATTCGCTCCGAGGTCAGTCGGGCCAGGCTCTTGCCCAGATAAAAGACGTACTCCAGGCGCTTGGCAAAGTCGCCCTTGGGATCCACGTTAGGAGTCAGCATGGCACCCAGCGGACCGCTGAAGAACATGGGATGTTCCACTCCCAGTGCGTTCAGTTCCTGCCGGAAAGCCCCCGGATAATCCGGGCTGAGTTGGTGGTTTTTCTCCCACAGCGTCTCGGGATGGGCGGCGAAGTTCACCAGGACGGCAGGAATCCGGTCGCCGGTGCGCACAACCAGAGCCACACTTCGGCGATAGTGCCCGCCTCCTTTCCGGTCGTTGCGGACCCAGTCCGACGGCGTATCGAATGTCACACTGGCCAAGGTGCTGGGCTGGGCCTCTGCTACGGCCTGTCGGATTCCGGCGG
>CAYTWV010000128.1:0-5147 GCA_964442235.1 uncultured Myxococcales bacterium
GAAGAGGGTCCCGCCGAGGGGCTGCCCGAGTTGATCATCAGCAGTGACTCGCCCACCCGCACCGGAACGCGTTAGCTGGCTTTCCCAATATCGTTTCGCTCCTACGCACCGCATCATAATCTGGGGTTCAGGCCGAATTTTACGGGCCACTCGCCTTGACACAGCGCGGCATCATGACGCATTATGACGCAGCCTCGGTGGTGTTTGGGGCGGTCGATATCTGACTTGTGCTGGGGGGGCGAAATGGTTCTGGCGAAACTTGCGAATGACCTTTGTTTGAACGCTGTGGCCCAGGGGCGCAACACACTTCTGGAGCACGAACTGTACGGGCTGCTTCAGGCCGGAGGCGTCAAGACGCCACGATTCTTCCTGATTCCGAAAGATGGGACCGATATCCGAGAGCACCTTCAGACTCTTCCCGGCGACAAAGTGGTCGTGAAAGTAGTCTCGCCCCAAATCACTCACAAGACCGAGGCGGGCGGTGTGAAGGTTTGCGCCAACACGCCCAATGCGATTCTGGAAGTTGCCGACACCATGTTTGGCGTGGTTCGAGAACGCGTGGGTGCCGAAGTATTCAGTACGGTCTCGGGCCTGCTGGTGACCGAATTCATTCCCAACGACCAGACGCTTGGGTCGCAGCTTTTTGTAGGCATGCGGTTCACGCCTGACATGGGGCATGTGGTCGCCATCGGGTTCGGCGGTCTTGAGGCCGAGGAATATGCGATGCGCTTCAAGCCCGGCGAAGCGACGGTGATGTTCTCCCCGACGCTTTCGACCCCTGAAGAGGCGTTGCAGAAGTTCAAGAAGTCTTACGCCTACCGCAAGATGACGGGCAAAACCCGAGAGGCGAAGCTGCGCTGCTCCGACGCCTGCTTCCTTAACATTATGGGATTCTTCCGCGAGCTGGCGACCGAGTTCTCGAACGTTTCGGACAGCCCCTTCGTGGTCCGGGACTTTGAGGTAAATCCCTTTTTTGTGGGCGAGGGTTCCATTACGGCCGTGGACGCGTTCATGCGGTTTGAACAGGCGCACTATGACGAGCGGGTCGTGGACGTCTCGAAAATTCGGCGTCTGCTAAACCCCGAGACCGTGGTGATTGCCGGCGTTTCGACCAAGAAGATCAACATTGGCGGGATTATCCTGGGCAATTTGCTGCGAGACCAATTCCCCACAGACAAAATTCGCCTGCTTCACCCCGAAGCCGAGACCATTGAAGGCGTGGCCTGCGTGAAGCGGATTTCCGAATTGCCCTTCGTTGCGGACTTCCTGGTGTTGGCCGTGGGGGCCGATCAGCTTCCCGAGATGATCGAGGAAGCCCTGGAGAGCGGCAAGGCCAATGCACTGCTGATTATCGCCGGCGGCATGGGCGAAACTGAGTGGGGCAAGCAGAAAGAAGCGGACATCAAGGCGGCCCTGGCGAAGGCTCGTCTTGAAGGCAGAAATGCCCCGATCATCGTCGGCCCCAATTGTATGGGTGTGCGCTCCAGACCCGGCAAATACGACACACTTTTTGTGCCCTCGTTCAAGCTTCCGCTGCCTGAAGGCAACATCGCCACCACGGCGTTGGTGTCGCAATCCGGTGCGTTCCTGATTACCCGCATGAACCAGGTGCCCATGCTGGATTGCCCCTATTGTGTCTCCACGGGCAACCAGATGGACCTGACGTTCACGGACTTTGTGGAGTACATGGTCCAGGACGACAAGACGCCCACCATCGGAGTCTACATCGAGGGCTTTAAGCCTTTGGACGGCCAGCGCATGGCTCGGCTGATCAAGAAGGGCCGTGCCCTGGGCAAGGACTTTGTGGTTTACAAGGCCGGCCGCACTGCCGAGGGTGCGTCAGCTACGTCCAGCCACACGGCCTCTATTTCGGGTGACTACCAGACGTGTGTGGAAATCCTGCGGGACGCCGGGGCCCTGATTGCCGACACCTTTGGCGAGTTCCGCTCGTTCGTCAATATGGGCGCCATGCTGCACAACAAGGAGTTTCGGGGCACTCGCCTGGCGGGAAGTTCCAATGCGGGCTTCGAGACCGTGGGAATGGCCGACAACTTGATGGAGCCCGAATTCGGCCTGGCCAAATTCACGCCGATCACCATCGAGAAGCTGCAGCGAGTGTTAAAGATGGTGCAGTTGGAAGGACTGGTCACCATCCGCAATCCTCTAGACCTGAACGCCATGGCCATTGACCTGGCACACGCAGCGGCTCTGGAAGCCGTGATCCAAGACGAAAACGTCGACGCCTTTGTGCTGGGCCTGGTTCCCTACTCTCCCGTGATGAAGACCTTGCCGCCCGGTTCGGATCCTCGGGGCTGGGATGATTTCACCGCATCCGACGCCTTGCCGGCCGTACTCAACGGCCTCACGACCAAGAGAACGCGCAAGCCCATCATTGCCGTGGTGGATGCGGGTCCACAATACGATCCCTTCGCCGCCCAAGTGGAACGCAAGGGCATCCCTTGCTTCCGATCCGTTGATGTTGCCATGAAAGTCTTCCAGAAATATATCCTCTACAAGTTGGGGGACCGCCCCGCCGAATAATTATCTGGCATCCGCTGCCTTCCTGAATTATGGGAGAAGGCTAAGCACCTTGTCGCTCACCCAGGGAGGAAGCCCGAATGTCGTTGTTCGTTAAGGCCAAAGCCATCTATATGCTGCTGAAGTGGAAGCGTCACGCCGACAAGTTCGACTTGGACCGCAAGCCACCCGTTTCCAACCCGAAGTTCATGACCGCTCGCCAGGCCGTGCGGCTGATTCCGAACGATGCGGTGGTGATGTCCAACGGCATGACCGGCACCATGCGGCCGGCCATTTTTTACCGGGCCGTTCGAGAGGTGTTCCTGGCCGAAGGCACCCCCAAAAACCTGACCTGGATTCACCCCGGTGGCGGTGGCGGTCGTGGCAAAGTGCCCGGCACCATGGAAGAAATGGCCATTCCGGGATTGATTAGCTGCTACATCAGCGGCCACCTGGAGACTGCCAAGAAGTTGCTGGCCATGGCCGCCAACGACCAATGTGAAATCGTCGTTCTGCCCCAAGGAACCCTGGTCCATCTGGCCGAGGCTCAGGGCAAGGGCGAAGATACGGTGCTGACTCACGTGGGTCTGGGAACCTTCATGGACCCCCGCGTGGGCCTGGGATCCGTTATTGTCCCCGGAAAGAGCCGGCAATTGGTCACCCCTGAAGGCGACAAGTTGCGCTATACCCTGCCTAAGATCAACGCTGCCTGCGTGACTGCCGTGGCGGCGGACAAGGATGGCAACATCTATCTGGAAGGCGCAACGATCTATGGCGAAAGCGTCGAAGCTCCTCGTGCCGCTCGAAAGAACGGCGGCGTGGCCCTTGTCACCGTGGCCAAAATTATCCCCCGGGATGATTCCAAGATTGCCCTGCGGGCCGATGAAGTGGACGCCATCGTGGTCAATCCGACCAACGAGATGACCCTGACCGTGCCCCAACTTAAGGCATGGCCCGAACTCATGCCCGGAAAGGCGGGGGATAGCCGTAAAGCCTCTGCAATCGTGCGAGCCATCAACGATATTCTGAAGCTGGATCCGCCTCGGGGACCGGTTGACCAGATGTTGGCCCGACAGACCGCAAGGTTCTATTCCGAAGTGGTTAAGCCCCACAACCATACCATCGTAGGGTACGGTCTGCCCCAGGAGGAGGGCCGCCTGATTTATGAAGGCGGACTGCGCAACGAGCTGACCTTCCTTCTGGAGACCGGCGTGTATGGTGGCGTTCCCGCTCCGGGCATCTTCTTCGGAACCGCCTTCAACCCCGAGAGGCTGATGTCTTCGGCAGCGATGTTCCACTATGTGGAAAAAGAGCTGGACGTCACCACTCTGGGCATGCTGCAGGTGGACAACGAAGGCAACGTCAACGTCTCGAAGAAGGCGGATGGCCCTGCTAACTACATCGGCCCCGGTGGCTTCTGCAATCTGGTAGCCAACGCCAAAATGATCATTTTTGTCGGGGCCTTCACCGCCAAGAGCAAGATGGATCTGGTTGACGGCACGCTGACCATGACCAACGCCGGCATTCCCAAATTTGTGGAGAAGGTCGAGGAAATCACGTTTGCTGCCAAACCCGCCCTGGCCCAGGGAAAGATCGTGTACTACGTCACGCCCGTCGGCACGTTCAAGCTGACCCCTGCGGGCCTGGAACTGGTGATGATCGCCCCGGGCATCGACCCGATCAAGGACATCGTGGCCAATTCCCGGGCCAAGATTGTCATCCCACAGGGGAAGATTCCCACCTACGATGCCGCCGTCATGACCGGAATCGACTTCAAGCTTGCCTGGAAACTGAAGTAGGCCTCAAGGGATTCCCAAACCTTCGCTGAGTGTTCTAATCGGTGCCACGACCGTAAGGGAGTGGATTTCTGAAGCCTAGAACAATGACATGAAATACTCTGTCGCATATGGCGTAAGCCATCTCAGCATATCCGAGTATACTTCAAAAAACATGCCGGCCAGGCCCCATTGCGGGACCAGAGTCCACAGGGTGTATCCCCGTTTGAAGACGCGGTATTTGGATTTGGCATAGTAGTCCCATGGATAGAATCCAAGGGTCTTATCCAGAATGAATCCCCAGAGGACCTCCATGCCGCTGATGCCCACACACCAGAGCAGGTATCGGTTGACGAAGAACCACTCTCGGGTCAACTCACGGGCCCACTCAAACCCGAACAACATCCCGAAGCCGTGTAGCGGAATCATGTAGAGGCTGACGAAGCCCTCCAGGTAGGTGCGGGGCACTCGCCGATCCAATTGGGTGCCAGCACTGCGCTCGATGCCGGTCACCGAGAAGATCATCTCAAGCGTAAGGCCCGCCAGCATGTACAAAAAGAACCGAAATCCAGCACCGATGAACGTTTCCAAGGCCACCCCCGAAATAGGCACCTACTCCATTCAGTACACCGACTAGAGCAGCTTCGGCCGGACGTCGTCCCCCTGCCCGGACATGCGGGGCAAGAGTCGGTCGTAAAGCCAATTGGGCATCATCTTGTTGAGCCAGGTCAGGATCTTCATGGGCCAGGGGTACAGGTAAACCGACTTGCGACAGCGTATGGCCCGACTTATCAGCATGGAGGACTTCCGGACGGGCACCATAAAGGGCATCCGGAAATCCTTGTGTTCGGTCAT
>CAYTWV010000128.1:5157-8651 GCA_964442235.1 uncultured Myxococcales bacterium
TGTCTGAATGAACCCGGGGTGAATGGCCATGGCATGGACCCCTTTGGGACGCAGGTCCACGCGCAGGCTTTCCATGAAGGTGCCCTGCATTGCCTTGGAAGAACTGTATGTTGCCGCTTTGGGAAGCCCCCGGAACGCCGACAGGCTGGAGACCCCCACCAGAACCCCGGTTCCCTTCTGAACCATTGAGGGGATAAACGGGGCCAGGGTGTTGGCCAGGCCGATACAATTGATTTCGATAGTACGCCGGTGGATGTCCAAGTCGAAATAGGGCGCCGGATTCAGCCCCCCTACCCCTGCGTTGGCCACGACAAAATCCACAAATCCAAACGCCTGAAGGGCTTCGTCTCTGACACGCTCCATGGCCGTGCGATCCGTCACGTCGCCCTGCAAGACCAATGCTTGGACGCCAAAGGTTTTGCACTGGACCGCCACGTCCTCCAGCAGCTCTTTTCGTCGGGCAACCAGCGCCACGTTGCATCCCCACTGCGCCCAAAGCAGAGCCAAATCACGGCCTATCCCCGAAGAAGCCCCGGTGATAACCGCACTTTTGCCTTTGTAGAAGTCACATAGTGCCATGATTCCCCCAACCGCTTGAAGCCTAACGCAGCGTGTCAAATGTAGACCGGCATCTCCTAAAACTCAAGCCGAGAGTGACGTGTCCGTCATTTTGGCGCGCACAACTGGCTGGGGTCTATGCCTTGCCGAAAGAGGGCAATGGACGCTGGCGGGCGGCAGGCGGCTATTGCTCCCCACGCTGCAGTTTGTCGGGAAGACGCTGAGTGGTTCGAAGTCGCAGCAGGGCAATTCGCTGGCTCGTAGCCTCGAGGACTTCGGCCGAGACTCCTGGAGCCAGCACTATCACGTCGCCAGGGCGCCCGATGCGACCGGCCTGCCATTGCCACAGTCCGGCCAGGGTGTTCATCCCCGGCCCTTCAGGAAGGGTCAAGTCCAAGCTGCGGTTGACGTCTCGAATTCGAAGCTGACCGGAAACCACGGCAGTGCCGTCGGCGCCCCACGAGGAAGAGGGTTCTGCCTGCAGGTGCTCCCCTGGTACCCGCCCCATCACCTCGGCCGTCAAATCCTCGTACGTTACAATTCCGACCATAGCGCCCGATTCGTCCACAACGATTCCAAGGTGCGCCCGCTGAAGTCGCATCTCCGTCATGAGGTCCGTAGCAGAGGCTGTTTCCGGTACAAAAAAGGGCGGCCTGATGAGCGGGCGAAGGCTCACTTCCTCACGCGCTAAGAACTGCGACAGCAGGTCTCTGGTCCGTATGTACCCAATGATGTTACATGGCTGACCTTCCCAAACGGGCAATCTGGAGTGGGGAGCCCGAGACAGGGCCTCGCTGAGGTGCTGCACCGTGGCACTTGCGGGCAGAGCTACGACGTTGGTTCGGGCCACCATGACTTGCCCCACCTTTAGGTCGGACATCTCCATGGCGCGAACGGCCATTTCACCGACATCTGAGTCCACGGTACCCACGGCGGAGGCTTCTTCCAGGAGTGCCTGGATCTCCTCGGGAGAGTGTCTGGATTCCGTGAAGTTCGTTCTGTCACCTAGGGGCCGTAACAGCAGATTCGAGGTGGCGGTTAACAACCAGACAAGGGGTCTGGCGAGCCAGGAGAGAAACAAGATGGGCTTTGAGACCAGCAAGGCATAACCTTCAGCGTTTCGCAACGCCAGGCTCTTGGGAACCAGTTCCCCCAGTACGATAGAGAGAAACGAGATAGCGGCGATGACCACCCCCAGTGCGATTTCGTCCGCATGGTTGGGGGCAACCCCTTTGAAAAGCGGCTCTAACTGGTGGGCAACGGATTGGCCGCCCACTGCCGCAGCAGTCGCACCAACCACCGAGATTCCAACCTGGACTGTGGCAAGGAACCGCTCGGGCTGTTGACTCACGCGTTTAAGCGCTCGGGCACCGGGCCGGCCCAATTCCAAGAGCTGCTCGACTCGGGTCTTTCGCAACCCGATGACCGCAATCTCCGAGCCGGCGAAAAACGCGTTCGCCAGAATGAGCAGGAGGATGAACAGGGCCTCTTCCAACATTCGTGGCTCTCCTATTATGTCCGGGGCCGCCAATTCGGGGTATCCGATGGGCAGGTGGGGCAGGCGACACCGTGCGTGCCGGTTCGAGCACCCCGGGCATGGCACATATACACACCAGAATCCCAGAGCAGACAAGCCCTTTCCCATTCTGGTGGGGTGGAGCTTGCCATTGACTCCCAAAAAAGCTGCCCTATAATCGCCGCAAATGTGCAATTGCACCGTCTTGAACTCATAGGAAGGAGAGCATCATGAAGCGTCTTGCTTTGGCCCTGGTTGCGGTGTTCGGTTTGTCGCTTGTTGGCAGCGGCTGCGACGATGTGAAGAAACTGATCGGCATGGAAGACAAGGCCGAAGAGAAGAAGGCCGAAGCGGCAGCGCCGGCCGAAGCGGCCAAGCCCGCCGAAGCTGCGCCTGACAAGGCCGCCGAAGAAGCTCTGAAGAAATCCGAAGAAGAGAAGAAGGCTCTGGAAGAGAAGAACAAGGATATGGAGAAGGCCCAGGCGTTGACCGCTGCGGAAGTGGAAAAAGCCAAAGCCGAAGCCGAAGCCAAGGCCGCCGGGGCCATGGCTCAGGGCGACAAAGCCAAGGCCGAAGCCGAAGCCAAGGCTGCCGCTGCGATGGCCGAAGCCGAGAGCACCCGCAAATTGGCCGCTCAGGAAGTTGCCAAGGCCCAGGAAGAGAAGACCAAGGCCGAAGAGGGCGCACTGAAGCTGAAGAAGGACACCCTGGCCAGCGAACTGACCGTTCTGACCGAAGAGCACACCAAGCTCAAGGCCGAACTGGCCGCCAACATCGCTGCCTGGAAGACCGCCGACGCCACCAAGGCCGCCGAGCGTGAAGCCATCATGACCGAACTGGTTGCCATCGAAGCCGACAAGGCCACGTTGGAAGCCCAGATGGCCGCCGACAAGTTGGATGATGCCCGCAACAAGCTCAACGACATGAAGGCCAAGTTTGCGCCGCTGAAAGAAAAGGCCACCGTCATGGCCCAGGAAAAGCCCGTCGACCCCGCCAAGTGGGAGATGATGCTGAACATCCTGACCGAAGAGACCTGCATGACCAAGGCGAACATGCCGGCGCAGGAATTCCAGAAGATGCGTGAAGTGCTCTTCGCTCAGTACGAAATGGACCGCGTGGAATACGAAACCCTGCGCGCCCAGTTCACCCGCGGCAGCAAGCCCGAAGATCAGGCCAAGCTGAGCGAGAAGCTGACGGCGAAGTGCCCCGACAAGGCCGAGAAGGTCGAAGTCAAGGAAGAGAAGAAGTGGGAAGGCAACTGGGTTGGCACCGTCTCGTTGGGCGGCCGCACCGACGCCGTCAGCTTCAAGCTCAAGGGCAACGCCCTGTCCGGCACCGTGGCCCTGCCCGGCGCCACCTTCCACGTCATCGGCGGCCTGGGCGCTCGCGTTCAGTTCGGCGGCCGTCGTGGCAACGATTA